>NZ_BCBQ01000072.1:0-33818 GCF_001320885.1 Pseudomonas sp. NBRC 111140 | reverse complement strand
GTGATCGAGGGCAGCAGGTCCTTGATGCGGTCGACCACTTCGATCACGTTGGCGCCCGGCTGACGCTGGATGTTCAGCAGCACCGCGTGGTTTTCGTTGGCCCAGGCGGCCAGGCGTTCGTTTTCGGCGCCGTCGACGATTTCGGCTACGTCTTTCAGGCGCAGCGGAGCGCCATTGTTGTAGGCCAGAATCAGGTTGGCGTATTCCTCGGGGGAACGCAGTTGGTCGTTGGCATCGAGCATCGACACCCGTGTCGGGCCGTCGAAGTTGCCTTTGGGCTGGTTGACGTTGGAAGCGCCGATCAGGGTACGCACGTCGTCCAGGTTCAGGCCGTTGGCCGCCAGAGCGTCGACGTTGACCTTGATCCGCACCGCCTGGCGCTGGCCGCCGGCAATACTGACCATGCCCACGCCGCTGATCTGCGCGAGCTTTTGCGCCACGCGGGTATCGACCAGGTCGTTGAGCTTGGGCAGCGGCATGGTCTTGCTGGAGATGGCCAAGGTCAGCACCGGGGTGTCGGCCGGGTTGACCTTGTTGTACACCGGCGGTGCCGGCAAGTCGCTGGGCAGCAGGTTGCTGGCGGCGTTGATCGCGGCCTGCACCTGTTGCTCGGCAACGTCCATGTTCATGTCGAGGTTGAAGCGCAGGGTCAGCACCGACGCGCCACCGGAGCTGGTCGAGGCCATCTGCTCCAGGCCCGGCATCTGGCCGAACTGGCGCTCCAGTGGCGCGGTGACGGCGCTGGTCATGACCTGCGGGCTGGCGCCAGGGTACAGGGTCATCACGCGGATGGTCGGGTAGTCCACCTGCGGCAATGCGGACACCGGCAGCAGCTTGTAGGCGATCAGGCCGGCCAGGACAATGGCCAGCATGCTCAGCGTGGTGGCGACCGGCCGCAGGATGAACAGACGCGAGAGGTTCATGCGCCCGCCTTGCCTGCTGCGTTACCGGGCTGTGCTTCACCTGTGTGCGCCGAGCCCTTGGCTTCCTGGCCTTGCAGGTGCTGGCCGGGCGTGGTCGGCACCTGCGAGCTGTCTTCTACCACTTCCACCTTGGTGCCTTCGCGCAGGCGGTCAGTGCCTTCAAGCACCAGGCGGTCGCCCGCCTTGAGGCCTTCGAGAATGACGCTGTTCTCGCCGTCGCTGGCGCCAACCTTGAGCTTGCGCACGTTCACGGTGCTTTCGGCGTTGACCACATAGGCAAAGGTGCCGTCGTTGCCAAACTGGATGGCCGCAGCCGGGGCCATGACCACCTGCTTGAGTGTGTCGGCCAGCAGGCGCACGTTGACGAACTGGTTGGGGAACAGGGCCAGGTCCTTGTTCTCGAAGCGGCCCTTGAACTTCAGGGTGCCGGTGGTGGTGTCGATCTGGTTGTCGATGCTGCCCAGCACACCTGTGGACTGCAGCTTGCTGTCACTGCGGTCCCAGGCCTCGACCGGCAGGCTCGCGCCACTGCGGTAGCGCTCCAGCACGGTGCTCAGCTCGGTTTCCGGCAGGGTGAAGGCGACGCTGATCGGCTCGGTCTGGGTGATCACCACCAGTGCGGTGGCGTCGTTGGCCGCCACCAGGTTGCCCAGGTCGAGTTGACGCAGGCCTACACGGCCGTTGATTGGCGAACGAATTTGAGTGAAGTCGAGGTTCAGGCGAGCATCGTTGACCTGTGCCTGATTGGTCTTGACCAGCCCCTGGAACTGCGCCACTTGTGCTTCGGCGGTGTCGAGGGTTTGCTTGGCGATACTGTCTTCGGCGTACAGGCCTTTATAGCGGGCCAGGTCGACCTGGGCGTTCTTCAACTGTGCCTGGTTCTGCGCCAGGGTGCCTTCGGCCTGCTGCAGGGCGATGCGGTACGAGCGCGGGTCGATTTCGGCGAGCAGGTCGCCGGCCTTGACCTGCTGGCCTTCCTTGAAGTGGATTTTCACCAGTTCGCCTGCCACCCGGCTGCGGACGTTCACTGTGTTGGTCGCAGTGACGGTGCCCAGGGCCTTGTAGTACAGCGGAAAATCACCCACCCGTACCGGTTCGACGCGCACCGGCACCGGGTCGCTGGAGCCGCCGAAGCCTGGCCGGCCACCCATCATGCCCATGCCCTTGCCGCCGCGCCCGCCGCCGCTGGCTTCTTTGTGCGCGGGCGTTGCTGCAGGCCAAAGCCACCAGGCCAGTGCAGCCACCAGCAGCAGGATCAGCAGGCCGACGAGCCAGCGACGAGGGGAACGGGAATTGGACGCTTGCATGGGTTGAACGAACCTTGTTCGGAATGACGACTTCGGGAGGGTGAACGATAAGCACTGCCATCGTTTTAGCAAAGGGCCTTTACCAGAGGTTTACCTTTGCCTGACGTTGCCAAGACGCGGAATTTTAAATGAAAACGGCCCGGAACGCGTTCCGGGCCGTTACAGGGTGTTGCTTGGGGCGACGGTGGGCTGCAGATGCCCGCCCTACCCCACAACCTTTACTTCAGTACAGCCAGCGCTGCATCGTAGTTCGGCTCGTCGGCAATTTCACCAACCAGCTCGCTGTGCAGCACCTTGTCGCTCTCGTCCAGCACCACCACGGCGCGGGCGGCCAGGCCGGCCAGTGGGCCGTCGGCGATGGCGACGCCGTAGTTCTCGAGGAACTCGCGGCCACGCAGGGTCGACAGGTTCTTCACGTTTTCCAGGCCTTCTGCGCCGCAGAAGCGGGCCTGGGCGAACGGCAGGTCGGCGGAAATGCACAGTACCACGGTGTTGGTTACATCATTGGCCTGGGCGTTGAACTTGCGCACGGAGGTGGCGCAGGTTGGGGTGTCGACGCTCGGGAAGATGTTCAGCACCTTGCGCTTGCCGGCGTAGTCCTTCAGCGACTTGTCAGCCAGGCCTTCACCGACCAGGGAGAAGGCCGGAGCCTGGGCGCCGACTTTCGGCAGTTCGCCTTTGACCTGAACCGGGTTGCCTTTGAGAGTCACTTGAGCCATGACGAAATCCTTATACGGGGTTTGAAAAGGACACTGAGTTAAGCATGAAGGCGGCCGGGTGCCTATGGGGGTAGGTGAAATTGTTCTATTGCCGGACAATTCTTGTGGACAAAAAAATGCCCAGGTTGCGACAAGCGCCCCGGGCATTCTTTATTTCTGGCAGCGAATCAGCCGAGCAGGCCGTACACCACCGAGGTCAACGCAACCAGGCCGACCACCACAACGAATACGTTGGAGGCTGCACCGCTGTACTTGCGCATCGACGGTACACGGCGGATGGCGTACATCGGCATCAGGAACAGCAGCACCGCAAGGATCGGACCGCCGAGCGATTCGATCATGCGCAGGATGCTCGGGTTGAGGGTGGCGACGATCCAGCACACCACCAGCATCAGCGCGGCAACTACGCGGTCCAGGGTTTTGGCACCCGGGCGCGCGCCGGTCTTGGCGATGATGCCCTTCAGGCCTTCGCTGGCACCGATGTAATGGCCCAGGAACGACTTGGCAATGGCCACGAAGGCGATCAACGGCGCAGCGAACGCGATGGTCGGGTTGCTGAAATGGTTGGCCAGGTACGACAGGATCGACAGGTTCTGTGCCTTGGCTTCGGCCAGCTGGGCGCTGCTCAGGGTGAGCACGCAGCTGAACACGAAGAACAGCACCATCACCACCATCAGCAGGTGGGCACGACGCAGGATCTGGCCGCTGCGCTCATCGGCGTGCTCGCCGTAGCGGCGCTTCTGGTCAACGGCAAAGGCCGAGATGATCGGCGAGTGGTTGAACGAGAACACCATCACCGGAATGGCCAGCCACAGGGTGTGCAGGAAGGCCGAGGCCGGTGGCACCTGGGTAGCGCTGTCGAGGATGCCACCCGTCCAGTGCGGCACCAGGTACAGGCCCAGCAACGCCAGGGCGACGATGAACGGGTACACCAGCAGGCTCATGACCTTGACCGTGGCCTGCTCGCCACAGCGCACGATGGCCAGCAGGCCGAGGATCAGCACGAACGACAGGATGGCCCGCGGCGGCGGCTGCATGTGCAACTGGTGCTCCATGAAGCTGGACACGGTGTTGGTCAGCGCCACGCTATAGATAAGCAGGATGGGGAAGATGGCGAAGAAGTACAGCACGGTGATCGAGGCACCGGCGGTGCTGCCGAAGTGCTCCTTGACCACTTCGGTAATGTCGCCACCGTTGCGCCCCGACAGGACGAATCGGGTCAACCCACGGTGGGCAAAGTACGTCATCGGGAAGGCCAGGATGGCCAGGATCAGCAGCGGCCAGAAGCCGCCAAGGCCGGCGTTGATCGGCAGGAACAGGGTTCCGGCGCCAATGGCTGTGCCGAACAGGCCCAGCATCCAGGTGGTGTCGTGACGCGCCCAGCTGCCAAGGGTGGCGGGGGTCGATTCTGCAAAGCGTTGTTCAACGCTTGGGGCCTGCTCATTCATTCCGGGTGAAGCTCCACTCGCAAGACTGCAACAGGCTGAGAATGGCGAAACAGTGCCTTCGCCCAACTCAACCGGAAAAGAGGGGCGCGATTGTGCACGGAAAGGTTGCACTTGCGAAGCCCTTTTCCGAGGGGCGGTTGCACTTGTCTTTACAAGTGAGGTGCAGCTGGCTGAAAACGCGGGTTGCAGCAATGACCTGTGGGGGCGGCGTTGCGCCGCGAAAGGGCCGCAGAGCGACCCCGGCATTACTCGCTGCGAAGCTGCGAATGCAGGGGCCGCGCTGGGCCCCTGGAGGATTACTTCTGAACGGCGGCGAACGCTTCGGCAACCCGCTGCAGGTTGGCCGGGCGCAGGCCGGACATGCACACGCGGCCGCTGTCGATCAGGTACACACCGAACTCGTCACGCAGGCGACGCACCTGCTCGACGCTGAAGCCGGTGTAGCTGAACATGCCGCGCTGGCGCAGGAAGAACTGGAAGTCCTGGCCTGGCAGCAGCACGGCCAGGGCATCGACCAGCGCCTGGCGCATGTCGAGGATCCGCTTGCGCATCACTTCGACTTCTTCGGCCCACTGGGCATTCAGGCCTGCATCGCTGAGCACGCCAGCCACCAGCTGGGCGCCGAAGTTGGGCGGGCTGGAGTAGTTGCGGCGCACGGTGGCCTTCAACTGGCCAAGTACGCTCTGGGCAGTGGCGTCGTCATCGCACACCACCGACAGGCCGCCTACCCGCTCGCCGTACAGCGAGAAGATTTTCGAGAACGAGTTGCTGACCAGGCACGGCACGCCGGCACGGGCCATTTCGCGGATGGCGTAGGCGTCTTCCACCAGGCCTTCGGCGAAGCCTTGGTAGGCGATGTCGAGGAACGGGATCAGCTGGCGCGCCTTGACCACTTCGACCACTTGCTGCCACTGGTGCTGTTCCAGGTCGGCGCCGGTAGGGTTGTGGCAGCACGGGTGCAGCAGGACCACGCTGTTGGCCGGCAGGGTCTGCAGGGTGGCCAGCATGCCGTCGAAGTCCACGCCACGGGTGGCCTGGTCGAAGTACGGGTAGGAGTGCACCTTGAAGCCTGCGCCTTCGAAGATGGCGCGGTGGTTGTCCCAGGTCGGGTTGCTGACCCAGACTTCGGACTGCGGGAAGTAGCGCTTGAGGAAGTCGGCACCAACTTTAAGGGCACCGGAGCCGCCCACGGTCTGCACGGTAGCCACGCGACCGCCCGTCACGGCGGGGTGATCAGCACCGAACAGCAGCGCCTGGATCGCCTGGCGGTAGCTGGCCAGGCCTTCCATCGGCAGGTACAGGGAGGCTTCGTGGTCCTGGCCGGCCATGCGTTTTTCCACCGCATCCACAGCCGCCAGTTGCGGCACCACGCCGGCCTCATCGTAGTACAGGCCAATACTCAGGTTGACCTTGTCGGCGCGCGGGTCGGCCTTGAAGGTTTCCATCAACGAGAGGATCGGGTCGCCGGCATAGGCATCGACATGTTTGAACACAGCGTGCAGCTCCTTGGATCAGGACAGTTCGAAAAGGCAGACCTGAGCATACCCGGAGTGCAGGCTCAGGAACATCCACTATTGTGCAAGGTTGTCTATGCAACATTGCATGGCCCGACGGTGCAGGGGTCAGCCAAGCAGCTCTTTCAGGCCCTGCAACTCCTGCTCGGTCACCGCCACCCCTTCCTCCTCGGCCACCTCCCGCTCGCGGTAACGCCGCTCGCCCGGCATGCGCGTCAGCCCTACGGCCTGCATCTGCTCCACCAGTTCACGGCTGCGCTGGGCAAACCGCTCGCCTTCGGCCTTGCTGGGGTCGATGAGGATGATCAGTTGCCCGGTCCACGGCGTCTTCGCCCCCGGGTGCCCCGACCAGTCGAACTCCCAGGAGAAGTGCCCGCCGGTCAACGCCGCCGCCAGCAACTCGACCATCATCGAAAGCGCCGAGCCCTTGTGCCCGCCAAACGGCAGCAAAGCGCCGCCTTCCAGAATCGCCTTGGGCTCGGTGGTCGGTTCGCCATTGGCATCCACGCCCATGCCTTCAGGTAGCTGCTGGCCAGCCCGCGCAGCAATCTGCACGTCGCCATGGGCCATGGCGCTGGTGGCCATGTCGAAGACGATCGGGTCATGTTCGGCGCAAGGCGCGGCAAAAGCGATGGGGTTGGTGCCGAACAGTGGCTTGCGCGCGCCATGTGGCACCACGCAGGTCATGCTGTTGACCACGCTGAGGGCAACCAGGCCCTCTTCGGCGAACGGCTCTACATCCGGCCACAGCGCAGCGAAGTGGTGCGAGTTGTGGATTGCCAGCACGGCGATGCCGGCGTTGCGCGCCTTGGCCACCAACAGTTCTCGGGCCGCCGCCAGTGCCGGCTGGGCAAAACCACCCGCGGCATCGACACGCACATAACCAGCAGCCACGTCGCTGACCTTGGGTGTGGCCTGGCCATCGACCCAACCGCTGGCCAAGGTCGAAACATAACCGGGCATGCGGAACACCCCATGGCTATGAGCGCCATCACGCTGGGCGCTGGCGCAGTTGTGGGCCAGCACCCGAGCCACGGCCTCGCTGCAACCATGGCGCTGGAAGATGGCCTGCAGCAGGCCCTGCAGCTCGGAAAAGGGCACGCGCACAATGGTGCTGGTGGAGGGTGCGGACATCTGAAGCTCCTTGTTGTTTTGGATTGGCTACAGCGTTGCAACGACAAAAACTTTCCTGCATGTGACAGCAATCTGTCAAATGTTGACTTGATGACAGAAAACATTCATTTTCTTCCCAAGCCTTACCCCTGGAGCCGCAGCATGAGCCAACCGATCAAGCAACGCCTGGAAAACAGCCTCGAAGGGGCCGCTGCCTCGGGTCGCAAGATCGCCACCTACATGCTCGCCAACCTGCACGAACTGCCGTTCCAGACTTCAGCCAGCATTGCCGCCAAGCTGGGCGTCAGCGAATCGAGCGTCGGGCGGTTCTGCCGCTCATTGGGTTATGCCCACCTCAAGGCGCTTAAGCAAGACCTGCAGAACGATCTTGGCGATGGCCCATGGCTGGTGGGTGATCGCCTGCAAGATTACCGCCAGAACCAGGACGCCAGCGACAACGCCGGCAGCCTGGAGCTGGAAATCGCCGCCTTGGTGCGCGTGCACGAATACCGCCAGAGCACGGCCTGGCACACCGTGGCGCAACGCCTGGCGAGCAAGCCCAGGGTGTTCATCGCCGGTTTCCAGACCGAGCGTGGCATCGCCATGTGCATGAGCCACTTGCTGCAATACCTGCGCGATGGTGTGCAGCTGGTCGACATCAGCGCTGGGCACTTCGGCGAAGTGCTGCTGGGCCGCGCCGAAGACAGCGCCCTGGTGGTGTTCGAGGCGCGCCGCTATTCCCGCCACGCCCTGATGCTGTGCCAGAAGGCACGCGAGGCTGGCATTGCGGTCACCCTGGTGACCGACACCTTCTGTGACTGGGCCGATGCCAATGCCGACGAGGTGTTCCGCATCCCCACCGAGTTCAATCTGTTCTGGGAATCCACCTCGACGATGCTGTCGTGGGTGCACCTGATGGTCAACGAGGTCTGCAAGAAGCTCGGGCCGGATGTTGAAAAACGCTTGGAAGCGACTGCCGCTCTACATAACGAATTCGTCGGCTACACCTCGTGGTCGACGGGCAAACAACAATAGCAAGAGTGCAATGAGGTGCGAGATGAACAAGTCCATGGCCTTGGTGGGTGCGTGCGCCCTGCTGCTGGCGGGTGCCGCCAGTGCCGAAACCCTGCGTTTCGCCACGGAGGGTGCCTACCCGCCCTTCAACTATGTAGACGCCGATAACAAGCTGCATGGCTTCGATATCGACATCACCCATGCCCTGTGCGAACAGATGAAAGTGGAATGCACGCTGGTGGCCCAGGACTGGGAAGGCATCATCCCCGCCCTGATGGCACGCAAGTACGACGCAGTGGTGGCGTCAATGATCGACACCGAAGAGCGGCGCAAGAAAATCGCGTTCACCGACCACTACTACCGCACGCCACTGACCGTTGCGGTGGCCAAGGACAGCAAGATCGACAGCGCCCAGACCGACTTTGTCGGCTACACCGTCGGCGCCCAGTCGTCCTCCACCCAGGCCATCTACGCCGAAGACGTGTATGGCAAGGCCGGTGCCGATGTGAAGCTGTACCCAACCATGGACGAGGCCAACGCGGACCTTGCCGCAGGCCGCCTGGACGGCGTGATTGCCGACAAATTCCCGCTGCACGAGTGGATGAGCAAGAACGGCGGGGACTGCTGCAAGATCCTCGGCGATGTGGCCGACACCAAGGCCGATGCCGCCATTGCCGTGCGCAAGGACGACCAAGCCCTGCGCCAGCGCCTGAACACCGCGCTACAACAGATCGTGGCCAACGGCACCTACCAGAAGATCGCCAGCAAGTACTTTGCTTTCGATATCTACAACTGATCTTCAGGAAACTGCGCAATCCCTGTAGGAGCGGCCTTGTGTCGCGATAGGGCCGCAAAGCGGCCCCGGCGTTCTTCGCGGCGAAGCTGAAAATGTGGGGGCGCTACGCCCCCCTATCGCGACACAAGGCCGCTCCTACAAAGAGACCGCGTTGCCCATCTTAGGGGTTCGTCATGCTCGATCAATTGTCCTTGCTGTCCTTCGCCAGCGGAGGCTGGGGCCAGGCGTTGCTGGCCGGCGCGCTGGTTACCGTTTCCCTGGCCCTGGCCTGCCTGCCCATCGGCCTGCCACTGGGCCTGGTGGTCGCCCTGGCGGCGCGCTCGCGCAAGCGCCTGCCACGGGCCTGGGCCACTACCTTTTCAACCGTGTTTCGCGGCCTGCCCGAGCTGCTGACCTTGCTGATCATCTATTACGGCTGCCAGATCGCCGCGCAGAAGATCCTCGCCGCCATGGGCTACGAGGGTGAATTCCTGATCAACACCTTCCTCGCCGCGATGATTGCCTTCAGCCTGGTATTTGCCGCGTTTTCCAGCGAGATCTGGCTGGCGGCCTTCAAGACCCTGCCCAAGGGCCAGCTGGAAGCCTGCTCGGCCTTGGGCCTGAGCAAGCGCACCGGGTTCTTCAAGGTGCTGCTGCCACAACTGACCCGCATCGCCCTGCCCGGCCTTTCCAACAATTGGCTGTCGCTGCTCAAGGACACCTCGCTGGTGTCGACCATCTCACTGGTCGACCTGATGCGCCAGACCAACCTGGCGGTCAGCGTGACCAAGGAGCCGATGTTCTTCTACGGCGTCGCCTGCCTGGGTTACCTGCTGTTCGCGGCACTGTCCGGGCGCGTGTTCGCCTACATCGAACGGCGTAGCAACCGCCACCTGCTAGGAGCACGCGCATGAGCCTCGATCAACTGCTGGCGCTGGTACTCGACCCCGACCTGCTGGAGCGCTACGGCCCACGCTTTCTCGACGGTTTGCTGGTAACTGCCAAACTGGTGGCCATTTCCTTCACCCTGGGCGCCGTGCTCGGCCTGCTGCTGGCCCTGGCACGCATGTCGCGCAGCCTGGTGCTGCAGCGCATGGCCGCCGGTTACGTGTACTTCTTCCGCGGCTCGCCACTGCTGGCGCAGCTGTTCCTGCTGTATTACGGGCTGGGCTCGCTCAAGGGCTTCTGGCAGGACGTCGGCCTGTGGTGGTTCTTCCGCGAGGCGTGGTTCTGCACCTTGCTGGCGTTCACCCTGAACACCGCCGCCTATCAAGCCGAGATCTTCCGCGGCAGCCTGATGGCCGTTGCGCCCGGCCAGCATGAGGCGGCACGGGCGCTGAACCTGAAACGCTCGACCACCTTCTTCAAGGTGATCTTGCCGCAGTCGCTGCTCGTGGCCATCGGCCCACTGGGCAACGAACTGATCCTGATGATCAAGGCCAGCGCGATTGCCTCGCTGGTGACCATCTACGACCTGATGGGCGTGACCAAACTGGCCTTCTCGCGCAGTTTCGACTTCCAGATCTACCTGTGGGCGGCCGTGCTCTACCTGGTGATCGTCGAGCTGGTAAGGCGCCTGCTGAAACACTTGGAAGGCCGCTTGGGCCGCCACCTGAACTGACCGAAGGATACGTTCCATGCATTGCCAGACCCTTGTCCTCGGCGCCGGTATCGTCGGCGTCAGCACCGCCCTGCACCTGCAGGCCCGCGGGCGCCAGGTGATTCTGATCGACCGCGACGAACCGGGCAGCGGCACCAGCCACGGCAACGCCGGGCTGATCGAGCGCTCCAGCGTCATCCCCTACGCCTTCCCCCGGCAACTGGGCGCGCTGCTGCGCTATGGCCTGAACCGCCAGCCCGATGTGCGCTACAGCCTGGCGCACCTGCCCAAGGTCGCACCGTGGCTGTGGCGCTACTGGCGCCAGTCGGCGCCCGGCCGCCTGGCCGGGGCCGCCGCCGATATGCTGCCGCTGGTACAACGCTGCGTCGAAGAACACGACGCGCTGATCGAAGCGGCCGGCCTTGAAGGGCTGGTGCAGGCCAAAGGCTGGATCGAAGTATTCCGCGACCCTGCGCTGTTCGAGCAGGCCAAAACTGACGCCAAGGGCCTGAGCCGCTACGGCTTGCAGTTCGAGATACTCGAATGCGGGCAACTGCAGGCACGCGAGCACCAGTTGGACGCCACCGTGGTCGGTGGCATTCATTGGCTCGACCCAAAGACCGTGAACAACCCCGGCGCCCTCACCCGTGGCTATGCCGCGCTGTTCCTGCAGCGCGGCGGGCAGTTCCTGCATGGCGATGCGCGCAGCCTGCGCCAAGCCAACGGCCAGTGGCGGGTAGAAAGCCGTCGTGGCCCGGTTACCGCCGACGAGGTGGTGGCCTGCCTCGGCCCGCAGTCGGCGGACCTGTTCAGCGGCCTGGGCTATCAGATTCCGCTGGCGATCAAACGTGGCTACCACATGCACTACAGCACCCGCGACGGCGCACAATTGGAGCACTCGATCTGCGATACCCAGGGCGGCTACGTGCTGGCGCCGATGGCACGCGGTGTACGCCTGACCACCGGCATCGAGTTCGACGCAGCCGGGGCGCCTGGCAACCAGATCCAGCTGGGCCGTTGCGAAGCCTTGGCGCGCAAGCTGTTCCCGGCCCTCGGCGAGCGGCTGGACGACACCCCATGGCTGGGCCGTCGCCCGTGCCTGCCCGACATGCGCCCGGTGATCGGCCCGGCACCGCGCCACCCGGGGCTGTGGTTCAACTTTGGCCACGCCCACCACGGCCTCACCCTGGGCCCGGTCAGCGGCCGGCTATTGGCCGAACTGCTCACTGGCGAGCGCCCCTTCACCGACCCCGCGCCCTACAGCGCGACCCGTTTCGACTGAACCCACGCGGGAGAAAAACAACATGACCGCACCACTGAGCCTTGCCACCCTTGCCCCCGAACCCGACCCGCGCCCGGTGCTGATCCGTATCGAAGGCCTGAACAAGCATTACGGCGCCTTCCACGTGCTGCGTGACATTGACCTGCAGGTGCGCGAAGGCGAACGCATCGTGCTGTGCGGGCCCTCCGGCTCGGGCAAGTCGACCCTGATCCGCTGCATCAACCGCCTGGAGATTGCCCAGCAGGGCAGCATCCAGGTGGATGGCATCGACCTGTCAGCCACCACGCGCGAGGCCGCGCAGGTGCGCAGCGACATCGGCATGGTGTTCCAGCATTTCAACTTGTTTCCACACATGAGCGTGCTCGACAACTGCCTGCTGGCCCCCACCAGCGTGCGCGGGCTGTCACGCAAGGACGCCGAGGAGCGGGCACGCATGTACCTGAGCAAGGTCGGCATCGAAAGCCAGGCGCACAAGTACCCCAGCCAGTTGTCCGGTGGCCAGCAGCAGCGCGTGGCCATCGCCCGGGCGCTGTGCATGAAGCCACGGATCATGCTGTTCGACGAGCCTACTTCGGCGCTGGACCCGGAAATGGTCGCCGAGGTGCTGGATGTGCTGGTGCAGTTGGCCGGCACGGGCATGACCATGCTGTGCGTCACCCACGAAATGGGCTTTGCCCGGCAGGTAGCCGAGCGCGTGCTGTTCCTTGAGGGTGGGCAGATCATCGAAGACAGCCCGCCGCAGGTGTTCTTCAACCAGCCGCGCACCGAGCGGGCCAAGGCGTTTCTGGCGCAGATACTGCACTGAATGGAGGTCTGATGCGTGTGGGAACGGCCTTGCGTCGCAAAAGGGCTGCGCAGCAGCCTCAGCAATGTGCATCAGTGCTGAAATCCGGGGCCGCTTTGCGGCCCTTTCGCGACACAAGGCCGCTCCTACAAGGACCGCGCTTGCCTCGAGCGCCTTGCTCATTGCACCGCTGCAAAGACCCAACTGCATCGTTAAATATTATTGACCAACGCCCCCGCCAAACCCACGCCACCACAGGCCCGCATCGGTTTCAGCCCCCAAAAACCGGCGCATCCCCCGCATTAAAGCCCTCTTCCGTCGTTTGACATATCGAACGGCTCTGGCAAGCTATCTACATGCCCCGACCGGAATCGTCGCCTCTGACGAGCCGGCAGTGCTCGGGGCTACAGGCAGCACCCAGAGCCCCGCGCCGTGCGCCTGCACAACAACGACAGGTTGAACCTGTCCCAAGGTGACATATGTCCAACAGCAACATTGGCAACAAGCAACCTTCCCTGCGCAAACCCGTCGTCCTGATGACCATGGGCAGCCAAGAGCGCAAAGGCCATGACTATCAGGTCATGACCCACAAATACATCACCCCGCTGGTCGAGTTTTCCGATTGCGTCCCGGTACTGGTGCCCACCTGCTGCGGCATTGAAGACCTCGAGACCTACCTGGACATGGCCGACGGCGTGTACCTGACGGGCGCTGGCAGCAACATCGACCCGGCCCTGTATGGCCAGGAAAATGAAACCCCAGGCAAGGGCCAGGACCAGAACCGCGACCTGTTCGACATCCCACTGGTCAAGGCGGCGATCAAGCGTGGCCTGCCAATCTTCGGCATTTGCCGTGGCATGCAGGAAATCAACGTGGCCCTGGGTGGCGACATCTACCAGAAGGTCTACGCCGAGCCTGGCTTCAATGACCACCGGGAAAACCCGGAAGACCCGGTTGAAGTGCAGTACGCCCAGGTACATGGGGTAAAGATCCAGCCGGGCAGCTGGCTGCGTGACACCCTGGGTACCGACGAGATTCGCGTCAACTCGCTGCATGGCCAGGGCCTGCACAAGCTCGGCGCCGGTATCGAAGCTATCGCCCATGCCGAAGATGGCCTGGTTGAAGCGATTCACGCGCCGAGCATTTCGCCGTTCCTGTTCGCCGTACAGTGGCACCCAGAATGGCAAGCGGCGAAGAACCCTGATTCGATCAAGATCTTCCAGGCTTTCGGCGATGCCTGCCGAGCCCAGGTACGCAAGGCGCAGGTCAAGCGCCAGCACGCTGCCTGACATTCAGTTTCCTCTGCTTTGATCGCGGGGCGGCGCAAGGTCGCCCCCGTTTCCCCGGTCACCCTCTGCTGGTCCCAGAACACTTCCCGTGGAATCGGGCGGCGGGCTTGTACCTGTCTCCGCGATCGTTTTTTACCCCTCCCCACCTAAGAGATACGATGACCAACATGCGGTCGCCGTGTCATTTTTAGCGCCTGCGAGATCGAGCGCCGCCACCCCCAGACCGGCGCACACAAATTTTTCTGCAAGGAGGGCTAGTCATCGCTTAAGTTGTACGATAACTTACCTCTAACGCAGAACAACACCCTTCACCCAAGCGCCACAGGATGCCAACAACAATGAATCCACAAGAACTTAAATCCATCCTCTCCCACGGCCTGCTGTCTTTCCCGGTCACCGACTTCAACGCCCAGGGCGACTTCAACCCGGCTGGCTACATCAAGCGCCTGGAGTGGCTGGCCCCGTATGGCGCCAGCGCCCTGTTCGCCGCTGGCGGCACCGGTGAGTTCTTCTCCTTGGCCGCCAGCGAGTACAGCCAGGTGATCAAGACCGCCGTCGATACCTGCGCCACCTCGGTTCCTATCCTCGCGGGTGTTGGTGGGTCCACCCGTCAGGCCATCGAATACGCACAAGAAGCCGAGCGCCTGGGTGCCAAGGGCCTGTTGCTGCTGCCGCATTACCTGACCGAAGCCAGCCAGGACGGCGTAGCCGCACACGTAGAAGCGGTGTGCAAATCGGTGAACATCGGCGTGGTGGTGTACAACCGCAACGTCTGCCGCCTGAACGCCGACCTGCTGGAAAAACTGGCCGAGCGCTGCCCGAACCTGATCGGCTACAAGGATGGCCTGGGTGATATCGAGCTGATGGTGTCGATCCGTCGCCGCCTGGGCGAACGTTTCAGCTACCTGGGTGGCCTGCCGACCGCCGAAGTGTATGCTGCTGCCTACAAGGCCCTGGGCGTGCCGGTGTACTCCTCCGCGGTGTTCAACTTCGTGCCGAAGACCGCCATGGACTTCTACAGCGCCATCGCCCGTGACGACCACGCTGCCGTGGCCAAGCTGATCGACGATTTCTTCCTGCCGTACCTGGACATTCGCAACCGCAAAGCCGGCTACGCCGTGAGCATCGTCAAGGCCGGCGCCAAAATTGCCGGTTACGACGCAGGCCCCGTGCGCACCCCGCTGACCGACCTCACCGCAGAAGAGTACGAGATGCTCGCCGCGCTGATGGACAAGATGGGCCCGCAGTAAGCCCTGCCCGCGGCCTGCCAGATGCCGCGCCCGGAGTGGGCCAGCCCCACTCCGGTTACAATTCGTGAGCCCGCACAAAAATAACTAGTGGGAGTATTGCCAGCATGCAAGCGACTAAAAAGACGCATGTGCGCTACCTGATCCTGTTCATGCTTTTTCTGGTGACCACGATCAACTATGCCGACCGCGCTACCATCGCCATCGCAGGCTCCAGCCTGCAGAAAGACCTCGGCATTGACGCCGTAACCCTCGGTTATATCTTCTCCGCCTTCGGATGGGCTTACGTGGCTGGCCAGATTCCTGGTGGCTGGCTGCTCGATCGCTTCGGTTCCAAGAACGTCTACGCCTTCAGCATCTTCACCTGGTCGCTGTTCACCCTGTTGCAGGGTTTTGTCGGTGGCCTGCCGGTTGCCTGGGCGGTTGTCACCCTCTTCACCTTGCGCTTTCTGGTTGGCTTCGCCGAAGCCCCGTCGTTCCCGGGTAACGCACGCATCGTCGCCGCCTGGTTTCCGACTCAGGAGCGCGGCACTGCCTCAGCCATCTTCAACTCGGCGCAGTACTTCGCCACGGCGCTGTTCGCCCCGATAATGGGCTGGATCGTGTTCAGCTTCGGCTGGGAGCACGTGTTTGTCGTCATGGGTGCACTGGGCATCGTGTTCTCCATGGTGTGGCTGAAAACCATCCACAACCCGCGCCAACACCCACGCATCAGCCAAAGCGAGCTTGAGCACATCGAGCAGAACGGCGGCCTGGTGGACATGGACCAGAAGCGCGGCAACGACGGCCCGAAATGGGGCTACATCAAGCAACTGCTGACCAGCCGCATGCTGCTGGGCGTGTACCTGGGCCAGTATTGCATCAACGCTATCACCTACTTCTTCCTTACCTGGTTCCCCGTGTACCTGGTGCAGGAACGTGGCATGACCATTCTCAAGGCCGGCTTCATCGCCTCGCTGCCGGCGGTCTGCGGTTTCATTGGGGGCGTGCTGGGTGGCGTGATCTCCGACTGGCTGCTGCGCCGTGGCAACTCGCTGACCTTCTCGCGCAAACTGCCAATTGTCTGCGGCCTGCTGCTGTCGACCACCATGGTGTTCTGCAACTACGTCGATGCCGAGTGGATGGTGGTTGGCTTCATGACCCTGGCGTTCTTCGGCAAAGGCATTGGCGCGCTGGGTTGGGCGGTGGTGGCAGACACCTCGCCGAAACAGATCGCCGGGCTGTCCGGTGGCCTGTTCAACACCTTCGGCAACATCGCCTCGATCACCACCCCTATCGTGATCGGCTACATCATCAGCGCCACCGGCTCGTTCAAATGGGCGCTGGTGTACGTGGGCGCCAACGCGCTGGTGGCGGTGTTCAGCTACCTGGTGATCGTCGGCCCGATCAAGCGTATCGAACTGCGCGACGACGCCCCAAAGCCACAGGCTGAGCCTGCCGCCAATGGCGAACTGGCCAGCTCGCGCCACTGAGTGAACACGCCCGCCCCGGGGCAACCGGTGCGGGCAGATGTACAAAAAGCCTGAGAACCTGACAAGTAGGGCCCAAACATGCAGTTGATCGAACATTCCGACTCGCCGCGCTACGTCCGCCTGCACGACGACGATAACGTCGTGGTGGTGGTCAACGACGGCGGCCTGGGCGAAGGCGCCCACTTCGCCGACGGCCTGACCTTGGTCGAAGGCGTGCCACAAAGCCACAAGGTCGCAACCAAGGCCATCGCCAAAGGCGAGCCCGTGCGCCGCTACGGGCAAATCATCGGCTACGCGCTGGAGGACCTACGCCAGGGCAGTTGGGTGCAGGAAAGCCAACTGGCCATGCCGGCCGCCCCGGAACTGGACAGCTTGCCGCGCTGCGACGCCGTCCCACAACCGCTGCCGCCACTCGAAGGCTTCACGTTCGAAGGCTACCGCAATGCCGACGGCACCGTTGGCACCCGCAACATCCTCGGCATCACCACCACCGTGCAGTGTGTGACCGGCGTGCTGGAGCATGCGGTCAAGCGCATTCGCAGCGAACTGCTGCCCAAGTACCCCAACGTCGATGACGTGGTAGCCATCACCCACAGCTACGGCTGCGGCGTGGCCATCAACGCTCGCGACGCCTACATCCCGATCCGCACCGTGCGCAACCTGGCCCGCAACCCCAACCTGGGTGGCGAGGCATTGGTCATCAGCCTCGGCTGCGAAAAGCTGCAGGCCGGCCAGGTGATGCACGACAACGACCCGTCGGTAGACCTCAGCGAGCCATGGTTGTACCGCCTGCAGGACGCCAGCCTGGGCTTTGTGGAAATGATCGAGCAAATCATGGAGCTGGCCGAAACCCGCCTCAAGAAGCTCGACCAGCGCCGCCGCGAAACCGTACCGGCCAGCGAGTTGATCCTCGGCATGCAGTGCGGTGGCAGCGATGCCTTCTCGGGCATCACCGCCAACCCTGCGCTGGGCTACGCCGCGGACTTGCTGGTACGTGCCGGTGCTACGGTGCTGTTCTCGGAAGTGACCGAGGTACGAGACGCCATCTACATGCTGACCTCGCGCGCGCAAAACCAGGACGTTGCCGATGCCCTGGTGCGCGAAATGGACTGGTACGACCGCTACCTGCAGCAAGGGGCCGCCGACCGCAGTGCCAACACGACGCCGGGCAACAAGAAAGGTGGCCTGTCCAATATCGTCGAGAAATCCCTGGGGTCGATCGTCAAATCGGGCAGCGGTGCTATCCAGGGCGTGCTTGGCCCAGGCGAGCGGGTAACGCGCAAGGGCCTGATCTTCTGCGCCACCCCGGCCAGCGACTTCGTCTGCGGCACTTTGCAACTGGCCGCCGGCATGAACCTGCATGTGTTCACCACAGGCCGAGGCACCCCTTACGGGCTGGCCATGGCACCCGTGGTCAAGGTGTGCACGCGCACCGAACTGGCCCAGCGTTGGCCCGACCTGATCGATATCGACGCCGGGCGCATCGCCACAGGCCGTTCGACCATCGAAGAGCTGGGCTGGGAACTGTTCCATTACTACCTGGACGTGGCCAGCGGCCGCAAGCAGACCTGGGCCGAGCAGCACCGGCTACACAACGACATCACCCTGTTCAACCCGGCACCGATTACCTGATGCCGAGGGCATGCTGTGGGAGCGGGCATGCCCGCTCCCACAGGTCATGCGACAACCCGCCAGATTTTCTTTCAACCTACAGGAGCACCCCATGCCTGAAATCCTCGGCCACAACTTCATCGCCGGTCGGCGCAGTGCCGCTGGTTCTCAGCGCCTGCAGAGCCTGGACGCCAGCACTGGCGAAGCCCTGCCCTTCAGCTTCGCCCAAGCTACCGAGGCCGAAGTGGACCAGGCCGCCAGCGCCGCCGCCGCCGCCTTCGCCGAATTCCGCCAACTGGCCCCGGCACGTCGTGCCGAGTTTCTCGACGCCATCGCCGCCGAACTGGACGAACTGGACGATGCCTTCGTCGCCATCGTCTGCCGCGAAACAGCCCTGCCCGCCGCCCGTATCCAGGGCGAGCGCGGCCGCACCAGTGGGCAGATGCGCCTGTTCGCCCAGGTACTGCGTCGCGGCGACTTCCTCGGCGCGCGCATCGACCTGGCACTGCCCGCACGCCAACCCCTGCCACGCGTAGACCTGCGCCAGATGCGCATCGGTGTCGGCCCGGTAGCTGTGTTTGGCGCCAGCAACTTCCCGCTGGCCTTCTCCACCGCTGGCGGTGATACCGCCGCAGCCCTGGCCGCCGGCTGCCCGGTGGTGTTCAAGGCGCACAGCGGCCACATGGCCACCGCCGACCTGGTTGCTTGCGCCATCGTGCGCGCTGCCGAACGTACCGGCATGCCCAAAGGCGTGTTCAACATGGTATTCGGAGGCGGCGTGGGCGAGTGGCTGGTCAAGCACCCAGCCATCCAGGCCGTTGGCTTCACCGGCTCGCTGAAAGGCGGTGACGCTCTGTGCCGCATGGCCGCCGAGCGCCCGCAGCCAATCCCGGTGTTCGCCGAGATGTCCAGCATCAACCCGGTCATCATCCTGCCGGGCGCCCTGGCCAAGCGTGGCGAGGCCATTGCTCGCGAACTGGCCGGCTCTGTGTGCATGGGTGCCGGGCAGTTCTGCACCAACCCGGGCCTGGTGATCGGGCTGCAGTCGCCGCAGTACAACCAGTTACTGGCCGACCTTGGCCAGCATCTGGACCAACAGGCCGGGCAAACCATGCTCAACGCGGGAGGCCTGCGCAGCTACGTTGGCGGCCTGGAGCACCTGCATGCCCATAGTGGAATCCAGCACCTGGCCGGCCAGAAGCAGGAAGGCAGCCAGGCCCGCGCCCAGCTGTTCAAGGCCGATGCAGGCCTGCTGGTCCAGTCTGACCCGCTGCTGCAGGAAGAAGTGTTCGGCCCCACCACCGTGGCCGTAGCAGTGCAGGACGACGAACAACTGCGCGCCGCCCTGCTCGGCCTGCGTGGCCAGTTGACCGCTACCCTGATCGGCGAAGCGGAAGATTTCGAGGCCTACGCCTGGTTGGTGCCACTGCTTGAGGAGAAAGTCGGGCGGATCCTGATCAATGGCTACCCGACCGGTGTCGAAGTGTGTGATGCCATGGTTCACGGCGGGCCTTACCCTGCGACCTCGGATGCGCGTGGCACCTCGGTCGGCACCTTGGCCATCGACCGCTTCCTGCGCCCGGTGTGCTACCAGAACTATCCGCAGGCGTTGCTGCCCGAAGCACTGCGCGATGGCAACCCGCTGGGGCTGCGTCGGCTGGTGAACGGGCAATGGAGCGAGGAGGTGATCTGACGGGCTGCCTGAAACAAGAAAGCCCCGCACATGGCGGGGCTTTCTTTTGGCTGGACCGGCGACAAATGGCTCAGGCCCCTTGTGCCTCAGCCGCCTCATGCGCCTGACGCAAGCGCTCGCGGCTGTTGCTCAGGTGCATACGCATGGCCATCTTCGCCCCTTCGCTGTCCTGCCGGGCAATCGCTTCATAGATCGCCTCGTGCTCATGCATCAACCGGCTCATGTAATGCGCCTGATCATCATGGGCCAGCCGCGCCGAGTTCAGCCGGGTGCGCGGAATGATGCTGGTACCCAGGTGGTTGATGATATCGGCGAAGTAGTGGTTACCGCTGGCCTGGGCGATGCGCAAGTGGAACTGGAAGTCCGCCGACACCGCATCAGTGGCATGGGCGGCCCCTTCGTTGAGTTCGTCCAGCGCCGCCCGCATACCAGCCAGCGCTTCATCACTGCGTCGCTGCGCCGCCAGCCCAGCGGACTCGATCTCCAGGGCAATGCGCAACTCCAGCACCGCCAGCACTTCGCGCAGGGTGACCACAGTGGCCGGGTCGATGCGAAAGCCCCCGGTTGCCGGTGCATCCAGCACGAAGGTGCCGATGCCATGACGGGTCTCTACCTGCCCGGCAGCCTGCAGCCGCGAGATCGCCTCACGCACCACGGTGCGGCTGACGCCCTCTTCGGCCATGATCTGCGATTCGGTCGGCAGCTTGTCGCCGCGCTTGAGCTGGCCACTGCGAATGCGCTCGGTCAGCACTGTGACCAGTTCCTGGGCCAGACTGCGCGGCTTGCGCCGGGTCCTTGCCTGTACCTGCTGCTCTGTCATTGCCCTGTATTTCACCTTGAAAGACAGCGCTCATCATAGCGCAAGCGGTTGTACGATCACATACACCCGGTGCGGTATTTATTGCTCACCTTTGCAGGCCCCCAGCCCAGGAAAAACCCACAGAAGCACTGGCTCAAGCCCCGCGCAAGCCTGTACTGTGCGCCCTCACGCTCACTCATCCATGGAAGGACACCGCAGCATGAAAACCCTCGACCGCCTGTTGCTCGGCAGCGGCCTGCTGATACCCCTCTGGCTGTTGGCAGGGGTATGGCTCACCGCCCTGGCGTACCCCGGCTACGACCACCTGCAACAGGCCATGAGCCAGCTGGGTGCGACAGGCTCGCCAACCCACAGCTGGTCGCCACTGCTCAACAATTTTCCCTTGGCCGGGTTGTTCGGCCTGTTTGCCTGGGGCCTCGCCCGACGCTGGCGTGGCTCGAAGCTGGCGCTGCTGAGTGCCGGCCTGGTGTTGCTGCATGGCATCGGCAGCCTGGGAACCGGGTGGTTCCCTTGCGATCAGGGTTGCGCACCGACACAGCCATCCACCGCCCAGCAACTGCATAACCTGTCCGGCTTGCTGATGTTCCTCTCCCTGACCGTTGCCAGCGCCCTCTGGGCATGGCAGGGCAGCCGCATTGCTGGCTCGCCTGCATTTGCGCTGTTTTCTCTGGTCTGTGTAGTGCTGGCGATCGTCACCGTCATACTGATGGGCCAGGCGGCCCAAAGCGGCCAGCTGTTCGGCCTGTATCAGCGCCTGAACTATGGTGTGTCGGTGATCTGGGTCGCCAGCCTGGCGTGGATCAGCCTGCGCAAGCCTGCTGCCAGCCCGCTGCGCATGGCCATATTCTGACGGCAAATTGCTGGCCCCCAGCCACTGAAAGTGAAGGCAAACTCTTTTTCCTTTCAGACGCTTAGGACAGCAACATGCGAGTACTTCTAGCAACGATGGCCGGCTGCCTGCTGGCCACGCTCGCTTTCAGCGCCCAGGCCCGCGCACTGAGCCAGAACGATCGCCACACCTGCGGCTGGGGTGCGCAGATAGCCGCCGAGGCCCAGCAGGCCAAGCTTTCCGGGGTAACCCTGTATGCCACGCGCAAGAAGCTGCAGGTACGCAAATTCCCCAAACCGTGGATGCGCATGACCGCCTTTGGCATTACCGAGCAGACCTACAATAGCCGCTCGCGACTCAAGCCTGCCGCGATCAAGCAGACCTACTACGAGCAGTGTGTTCAGCATGCTGTAGCAAAAAGATAATTACTTATTTATCAATAAGTTATTAAGTAAACATAAAGTCATGTAGGCGTAACCTTGTGCTGCGCCTACAAAGACCGTTTCAGGGCCGCCAAGGGGCGCCGCCCTTGAAACGGTCCTCCAGCCAGGCCTTGAAGGCGCCCAGGGCCGCTGTATTCAGGCGTGCGGTGGGTCGCACCAGGTAGATGCCCGCCGCCACGTCCAATTGCCATTGCGGCAGCACCCGTACTAGGTTGCCGCTGGCCAGGTCCTCGCCCATCAGCCAGTCGCCACCCGCCAAAATTCCTACACCGCGGCGCGCTGCCTCCAGCAGCGCTTCGTTGTCATTGCTGCGCAGGCTACCGGTAACCTTGACGTTTACCTGATGCGCGCCGCTCTTCAGGCGCCATTCAGGAAATGATCGTAAACCACTGAAACCTAAACAATTATGCTCAGGCAATTGTTCCGGCTCCGCAGGCACCCCATGCCGAGCGAGGTACTGAGGCGATGCGCACAGGATGCGTACGTGATCGCATAATTTCCTCGCCACCAGTCGATTGTCCGCTAGCTCACCAATGCGAATCGCGGCGTCGAAGCCCTCGCCGATCAGGTCAACGAAACGGTCGGCGTACTCGGCCTCCACCGTCACTTGCGGGTAGGCCAGCACAAAGTCGGCAAGCATCCCGCTTAACCAGCGCCTGCCCATGGCCGCCGGTAACGCCAGACGCAGGCGCCCACGCACCGTTGCAGCGCCTTCGGCAGCCTCCTGCTCCGCTTCGGCAATCAGCCGGCTTGCCTCGCGTACCTTGGCTACCAGCCGCTGTCCCTCATCGGTAAAGCGCAACTGCCGCGTGCTGCGCTCCACCAGGCGAATGCCCAGCCGCGTTTCCAGTGAGCTCAGGCGTTTCGACAGCACCGTGGGGTGGCGCTCCAGTTGTCGCCCGGCAGCAGCAAACGAGCCCTGCTCATGCAAGGCCAGCAAAGTGGCAAGTTCATCGGCGCGGCGGCTGTCGAAGGCATCCATGGCAAGGCTCGGCTCAGGGCAGTGGGGTCAAGGATCGGGCATCAGGCAGTCAGTACCAACGCGCCCTCCGACCGCCCTTGCTCCAGGTCCCCGTGGGCCTTGGCTGCGTCAGCCAGCGGGTAGCGACGCCACACCCGAGGCTGGATGATACCCTCGGCGACGGCCGTCAGCACATCGGCCGCACGCTGCTGGTACTCCTCGACCGTGCGGGTGTGGGCCGCTAACGACGGCCGGGTCAGGTACAACGAGCCCTTGGCATTGAGCGTGGCCACCTCGATAGCCGCCGGTGCACCGGAGGTGCCACCGAACGACACCAACAGGCCGCGCACTCGCAGGCTGTCCAGCGAAGCCTCCAGCGACACCTTGCCCACGCAGTCATACACCACATCCACCCCTTGCCCTTGGGTCAGCTTGCGCACCTGGCTGGCCAAGGTTGCCGCGTCGAACACCAGCACATGCTGGCAGCCTGCTGCCTGTGCCCTCGCCACACTTTGCGGGCGCGACACCACGCCGATCACCGTCGCCCCCAGGTGCCGCGCCCAAGGTGCCATCAGCTGGCCCAAGGCACCGGCTGCGCCGTATAGCAGCACTTGTGTACCCGGCCCCACGGCAAAGGTGGTTTTCAACAAGTATTGCGCCGTAATGCCCTTGAACAGCACCGCTGCGGCGGCTTCGTCCTCCAGCTGCGGCGGCAGCTTGACCAGCCGTTCGGCCGGGAACAGCCGGCCGCTGGCATAAGCGCCGACCGGCCCCATCGCATAGGCGACCCGGTCGCCGACCTGCACGTTGCGAACCCCATCGCCGAGGGCAGTGACCCTACCTGCACCTTCCAGCCCCAGGCCTGACGGCAATGCCAGCCCTGCCCCACCCTTGCGCTGCAACACGTCCAGCGGGTTCACACCCATGGCTGTCTGTTCCAGCCAGACCTGCCCAGGCCCTGGAGTTTGCACCGCCATGTGTTCGAGCTGCATGACATCGGCAGTGCCGGTGCCATTGAGAATGATGCGGGTAACCATGATCGAATCCTGCTGGATGAGTGTTCGAATCAGGCTAATCAGGTAGGAAACGTTGAACAATCAGGCGAGGTGCAGATGATTTCTGCACCCCTTGCAGCAATCAAATCAGTGCTTCAGCACCCGCCCAGTACCGCAGGGCGCCGCTCACCAGCGAAAAACAGCGGGCGCAGGCGCACGCCGACCAGGTTGCCAGCATAGGCCGCCACCAGCCACAGCCAGCCATGCACGCTGCCCGAGGCGATACCGCTGAAATACGCACCGATGTTGCACCCGTACGCCAGGCGCGAACCGTAGCCCAGCAGCAGGCCGCCAATCACTGCGGCCACCAGCGACGGCAGCGGGATCTTCAGGCTTGGCGCAAAGCGCCCGGCCAGGCCCGCCGCCAGCAACGCCCCCAGCACGATGCCCAGGTCCATCACTGTGGTGATGTCCTGCCACAACGGCGCCGCCAAGGCCTTGGCATTGGCCGGAGCCTGCCAGAACACCCAACTGCCGACATCCACACCCAACCCGTTGAGCACCTTAGCCCCCCACAGGGCGAACGCCGAGGTAATGCCCCATGGCCGCCCCGCCAGCGCCAAGGTCGCGTAGTTCAACAAGGCCAGGGCGACAGCGCCCCACAGCAATGGCCAAGGACCACGCAGGAAGCGGCGCAGGCCCTGGTGTTCGCTGGCAACCGGCGCCTCAAGCGCGCCATGCCGGCGTTTTTCCAGCACCACGGTAGCCCAGGCGATCAACCCGAATACCGCCAGGCTAACCAACAGCGCAGGCCCTACCCCCCAGGTTTGCACGATCGAGGTGGCCGGGAACGACGGCAAGGCGAACCACCAATCAGCATGATGGGTAGCGCTGACCGAGCCGATGATGAAGAACAGCAGGGTTACCAGCATGCGCGCATTACCACCCCCTACGGTGAACAGCGTGCCCGATGCGCAACCGCCGCCCAGCTGCATGCCGATGCCGAAAATGAACGCCCCGAACACCACAGAGACACCCGCCGGGGCTACCAGACCGGTGACCGGGTTACCGAACAGGCTACCTGCCGAAAGCGCCGGGAAGAACAGCAGCACGGCCAAGGTCAGCATGACCATCTGTGCGCGCAGGCCTGCGCCACGTCGCTCGTTGATGAACACTCGCCAGGCCGAAGTGAAACCGAAGGCGGCGTGATACAGCGTCAGACCAAGCGCGGCGCCGACCACCAGCAACAAAACCTGCTTGAAGCCGGCATTGAAGTTGAGGAACCAGGCGCCAGCCAGCAGCAAGGTCATGGCGATAATAGGTGCGCCAAGGCGACGCGGTTCGGGTGTGGCAGTTGCGGAAAGACCCATCGGAATACTCGGATAACAGTAAAACGGACGGGGAGTATAACGCTAGACAGGTCGGCGCAGCCCTTTGTGGGGGCCATGTGGCCACATCATTTGTTAAGCTGATTCACGCCTTTAATTTCTACAGGATCATTCACTCCATGGATGAGCTGCGCAAGATCGACCTCAACCTACTGCTCGCCTTGCACGCCCTGCTCAGCGAAAAGCACGTGACCCGCGCCGCGCTGCGCCTGCACCGCAGTCAACCGGCAGTCAGCCACGCCCTGGCGCAGTTGCGTAAACACTTCGACGACCCGTTGCTGGTACGCCAAGGCGGCGGCATGGCCCTCAGCGCCCGCGCCCAGTCGCTGGCCCAACCCCTGCAAGATGCCCTGGGCAACCTCAACGGCCTGCTGGCTACCCCGTTGTTCGAACCCGCCAGGGCCCAGCGCCGTTTCCGGCTGTCACTGTCTGACTATTCCTCGCGCCTTATCCTGCCGCCTCTGCTACGCCATCTGCGCCAGGTAGCACCCGGGGTGGACCTGGCCATCAGCCAGGCCAGCCGCGAAACGATGCTGGCCCAGTTGCTCGACGGCGAACTGGACCTGGCCCTGGGCCTGTTCCCAGACCTGCCCCAGGACATCACCGCCCAGCCCCTGTTTGCCGACCGTTTCATCAGTGTTGCCGATCGCCAGGTATTGCCCCCTCGCGGTGATCTGGCCCTGGAAGACTGGCTGGCACGCCCCCATGTGTTGATGGCCATGCGCCCGGATGCCTTCGATGAAATCGAGCGTGCACTGGCCGCCCAAGGCCTGCGCCGTCGTATTGCCTTGGCCTTGCCACACTGGAGCGCGGCAGTCGAAGTGCTGGCTGGCACCGATCTGATCCTGACGGTGGCCAGCCGCGCTGTAGGGTCGTTACGCCAACACAAGACACTGCGCCAGTTCACGCCGCCACTGGCTATTCCCTCATTCGACTACCAGCAGGCCTGGCACAGCCGCAAGGACAGCGACCCTGGGCACCGCTGGCTGCGCGAAACCGTGTGGGCCTGCAGCCAGCCAGGGCGCTGATCAGTTTTCCTGCTGCTTCACCGGTACCGTGGAATCGGCCGATGGCGCCGGCGCCCATGTACCCTGCACCAGCAGCACACCGCACAGGATTAGCACTACACCCGCTACCCTGGCCAGGCTGAGCGGCTTACCGCCCAGCCCCATTACCCCGAAGTGGTCGGCGAGCACCGCTGTGATGATCTGCCCGGCCACCACCAGCACCAGGAACCCCGCCGCGCCCAGTTTGGGAGTAAGTGCTGCGGCACCGGCCACATACATCGCCCCCAGCACTCCCCCGACCCAAAGCCACCATGGCCCCTGCAGGGCCTTGTCTAGGTCTGGCACTGGCACTCTGAGGATCAACAGCGCGGCGACAACCACCAGCGAACTCACCGTCAACGACGTGAATGCCCCCCACAGCCAGTGCCCCAACGCCCGGCCGACGGCGGCATTACCTGCGGCCTGGAACGGCAAAACTGCCCCGGCTAGCAACGCCAGGGCAAAGGGAAGCACCAGAAGACACAGGGTTTTACTGAACATGGCAATCCTCATCGCTGACCAATATTCACGCCATGATCGAAAATTCCCCAAACTTATGGAAATCGAAAACATGCACGCACACTATTCGCCAGGCGCATGAATAGATACGTTCTCTACCTATTGAGCTAGGCTCCTGTCCCGTCGCGACACCCAAGGGCCTCGCTACGAGCAAACCTAAAGCTGATGTGATGGAACACATTCGATGACAGATGAACGCAAAACCCTGCTTGATCTAGGGCAGTTACCAACCCGCAACCTCGCCGAATGCCTGGCGGTGGACCAGAGAGCCCTGGTCGGCTCGTTGGCCACCCTGCTGCCAGCCACGCTCATCGACGATTTGACCGCCTGCGCTGAAGACACAGCCTCGTTGGGCCTGTCGAAGAAGATCGCAGCCATCGGGCTGGCGCTGGGGCAATGGTTGGAGCAGGCCTCCTCGCCGATGCGCGAGCAAGTGCTGGCGCAGTGCAGCTCGCATGCTTCCGATACCGTGCGCAGCTGGGCGGCCTTCGCCCAAGCGCATTTATCGCGCACGCAACTGCTGGAGCCTGCACTGCTGGCGCAGTTGCGATTCGCTCGCGATGAGCATTTTGGCGTACGCGAGTGGGCGTGGATGGCCTTGCGCCCACGCCTGGCCCAAGAACTGGACGCAGCCCTCGCACTGCTCGGGCCTTACGCCGGCGACCTGAACCCGCTGGTAAGGCGCTTCTGTATCGAGGTGCTACGCCCACGTGGGGTGTGGTGCGAGCACATCAACGCACTCAAGCAAACGCCTGAAGCGGCTGAGCCGCTGCTGGTACCGCGCCTGGCAGAAGCTGACAAATACGCTCAGGACTCGGTCGCCAACTGGCTCAATGACGCCAGCAAGACCCGCCCGGATTGGGTGATCCAGCTGTTCGTGCGCCATCCGCCGTCATGCAAGGCATCACGACGGATACATACACGGGCAACCCGCAGCCTACCTCGATGAATGCTCAGCGCGAGGTTTCAATGCGCAGCACTTCGGTGTAGATCGCGTCGACCGTCTGGCCAACCTTGAGGTTCTTCATGCGCGCCTGCAGGTCTGGGTTCTCGACCTTGACGACCTGCAGCTTGCCCTCTGGTGGCAGCAGGCTCACCTCATGCTGCTTGAGGTCGATCTTCTTGATCTGCGAAGTGACCCTGACCTGGCGGAATGCCTCGCCACCCGGGTTGGGGTTTTGCGCAGTGGCGCGAATGGTCCCCGACTCCTCACTGGCCTTTGGCGCCCCACCCACATTGGTGTTGAGCACATAAGCCACGGCACGGGTGACGAAGATATCGACCTGGTCGCCCACTTTGAGATTAGGCAGGGCCTTGGCCTTTTCCGTGAGCTGGAACGTCACATCCTTCTTGTTATCAGGGCCCTTCACCGTCACCTGGCGGTTGGCCAGGTCGATGGCTGTGACTTGCGTGGTGACGTGGCTTTCCAGTGCCTCGCTGGCAATCGGGATATCAGCAGCGTGTGCCGTGAGGCTGGCAGCGGAAACCAGTGTGGCCAAGGCAACTGCACGAGCGAGAGAACGAATCGGGTTCATAGGCCTGCTTCCATGTGATCAAGACCAAAAAAGGGCGCGAAAGGCTCACGCGCCAACAAGCATAGACGTTGCCCACCACCCTGCCCGCACACATCCGCTGCGACCGGTTTCGCCTCCTTCTCGCCACCCCACGCTTGTAATAGCAAATGCGAACTCTTTACACTTGCTTTACATTTACAAATCATTACTATTCGTGACCTCGAAAACAACAAAGAGTCACCTGTAATGGCAAAAAGGTCTGTTGCCCCAGCATCCATTTCCATGCTGGGCCTGCTGGTTGTGCCTGCTGTTCACGCTGCCGTTCAAACCCAAGCGCAGGGTAGCCTCGCCCTGCCCGCCACTGCCGTCACCAGCGCCTACGAGCAGCAAAGCTACAAGGCCAGTGAAAGCCGCAGCGCCATGAAGATCGACGCGCCGCTGCGTGATATCCCGCAAACCGTCAACGTCGTGCCCGAAAGCGTAATCAAGGATCAGGGCGCGCAGTCCATGGAGGACGTGCTGAAGAACGTGCCCGGCATCGGCCTGTCCAACGGCGACGGCCAGCGCGACCAGGTGACCATCCGCGGCTTCAGCGCCATTGGCGACATGTACATCGACGGCGTGCGCGACGATGCCCTGTACTTCCGTGACCTGTCCAACGTCGAGCGTGTCGAGGTGATCAAGGGCCCAGCCGCCGTGCTGTATGGCCGTGGCTCTTCGGGCGGGCTGATCAACAGCATCAGCAAGAAGCCAAGCTTCACGCCCAAGCGCGAAGTGGGCTTGAGCTTCGACAGCGAAGGCAAACGCCGCACGCAGTTCGACACCGGTTGGGCCGACCCGCAAAGCAACCAGGCCTACCGCGTGACCGGCGCCTTCGAAGACAGCGACACCTTCCGCGACGATGGCTATATCGACCGCAAGGCCATCGCGCCGTCGGCCTACTTCCGCCTCTCGGACGACCTGGAACTGAACCTGGGCGCCACCTACCTGTACGACAAGCGCCTGATCGACTTCGGCATCCCGGCCCTGGGCAACCGCCCGGTGGATGTCGATCGCGACAAGCGCTTCGGCTCTGGCGATGCCGACCAGGACTACGCCCGCAGCGAGGTGTTCTCGCTGACCGCCAGCCTGGACTACCGCATCAACGACAGCTTCACGCTGACCAACACCAGCCGTTACTACCGCTACGACCTGGACCGCAACAACACCCTGGCCGACAGCAGCCCGACACGCTTCGTCACTGCGCCCAACGGCGAATTGCTGGTCAAGCTCAACCGTGGCAACGTTGCCCGTGACGAGTACGGTGTATTCAACCAGACCGAACTCAAGCAGCAGGCGCAAGTGGCCGGCATGCAGCACAACCTGCTGTATGGCGTGGAAGTGGGCTTGCAGGACAAGTACCAGCGCGTGCTGAGCCAAAACAATGTGGCCCAGGTGCCGGTGTACCGCGACGCCCTGGTGCCGGTGCCAGACCATGCCGCCAACCTGTCGTCCAAAGGCACCAACTTCCAGCAGACCACCGGTTTGTACCTGCAGGACATGATCGAGCTTAACGAGCACTGGAAGGCCCTGGTGGGTGTGCGTTATGACATCTTCGGCCAGGAGTACGACGACGACCGCGTGCAGAACGTCGACCTCGACCGCACCGACAAGACCTGGAGCCCGCGCGCCGGCCTGGTCTATCAGCCGGACACCATCCAGTCCTACTACGTGTCGGTCAGCCGCAGCTACCAGCCTTCGGGCGAAGTGTTCGCGGTCAGCCCGACCAACCAGCATCTGGAGCCGGAAGAAACCACCAACTATGAAATCGGCGCCAAATGGGACCTGCTCGACAGCCGCCTGTCGCTGACCGCTGCGGTGTTCCGCCTTGAGCGCACCAACATGAAGACTGCCGACCCGGCCAACCCCAACCTGACCGTACTGGCGGGCGAGCAACGTACCGATGGTTTCGAAGCCACCGTCAGCGGGCAGCTCTCGGACAAGTGGCAAGTCTACGCCGGTTACGCCTACCTGGATGCCGAGATCACCAAGTCGAACAGCAAGACCAATGGCGTGGCCAATGAAGGCCAGACCCCTACGCTGACGCCGCGTAACAGCGCCAACATCTGGCTGGTGCGCACCCTGACCCCAGAGTGGCGCGTGGCTGCCGGTGCCAACTACGTCGACGAGCGCTACACCGCGCTCGACAACGTAGTGGTGATGCCGGGCTACACCACCTTCGACGCCGCACTGCTGTACAGCGTGCCGCAGTGGGATGCCGCGCTGCGCCTGAAGAACGCCTTCGACCGTGACTACTATGCCTCGGCGCACGGCTCGGTGGACCTGGTTACGCCAGGGGCACCACGGACGCTGGAAGCCAGCTTCAACTACCGCTTCTGAAGCGCTGCGCGATCCGTGTAGACGCTGTCGCGCAAGCCCAGCGGATCGCGCAACCCCGGTAGTTCATTCAGCGATTGCGCGTCACCCGCCAAACCGTATTCGCCAAATCATCGGCAATGATCAACGCCCCACGGGGGTCCACTGTCACCCCCACCGGCCGTCCACGGGTCTTGCCATCCTCACCTCGGAACCCCGTGGCGAAGTCGATCGGCTCTCCCGCAGGCTTGCCATTGCTGAACGGCACGAAAATCACCTTGTAGCCCACCGGGTCAGGTCGGTTCCAGCTGCCGTGCTCGCCCACGAAGACACCGTCGGAAAACCCATCCCCCATGGCCGGTATCGAGAAGTCGACACCCAGGGCAGCCACATGCGAGCCCAGGCTGTAATCCGGCTTGATCGCCGCTGCCACCTTGCCTGGGTTCTGCGGCCGCACACGGTCATCCACGTTCTGTCCCCAGTAGCTGTAAGGCCAACCATAGAAGCCGCCCTCACGCACCGATGTGAGGTAATCCGGCACCAGGTCGGGGCCCAGTTCATCCCGCTCGTTGACCACCGTCCACAACTGCCCGGTCTGCGGCTGAATGGTCAATGCCGTCGGATTGCGCAGGCCGGTGGCGTAGGGCCGGTGCGCACCGGTTTTGGCATCGACCTGCCAGACCATGGCCCGATCGATCTCGACCTCCAGGCCGCGCTCGGTGATATTGCTGTTCGAGCCTATGCCCACGTACAGGTAACGACCATCCGGGCTGATGGTCAGCGCCTTGGTCCAGTGGTGGTTGATCTCGGCCGGCAGGTCGGTGACCTTGGTGGGCGAGCCTTCGGCCTGGGTCTGGCCTTCCTTGTAGTCGAAGCGCACCAGCGCATCCTGGTTGGCCACATACAGCTTGCCGTCGGCAAACGCCAAGCCGTAGGGGGCGTTGAGGTTTTCCGCGAACACGGTCTGCACCTCATAGGCGCCATCGCCGTCGGCATCACGCAGCAAGGTCAGGCGGTTGCCGCCCTTTACCTGCGTGTTGCCCTTGGCCTTGATCTGGCTGGCAATCACGTCCTTGGGCTTGAGCTTGGCCGCACTGCCACCCCTGCCCTCGGCTACCAGAATGTCACCATTGGGCAGCACCAGGCTCTGCCGCGGAATCTTCAGGTCAGTGGCAATGGCCGTGACGCTGAAACCCTCCGGCACGGTCGGTTTCTGTTCACCCCAGGCAACCGGCTGCGCAATCTTCATGCTCGGCAGCAAGCCGCGCTGCGGCTCCGGCAGCTTCGGGTCTGGGCCGTGGGCCTGGGTCGGCTCACCGTCGCCACCACAGGCACCAAGCGCCAGCGTCAAGCTCAACAGGCTCAATGCATGTAAAGGCTTCATGCCGCACCTCCCGAACGCAGGTTGCTCAAGCCGGTCCATGCAGCCACTACCGCAAGCACGGTCACGATCACCGACAACACCAGCCCCGACGGCATCACTGCCCAAGCGTCCTTGGCATGTTCGAAGGCATTGATCAGCCCAAGCACCCAGGTCACCAGCAGCAGCACGAAATACAGCGTAGGGCGCCCGCCCTTGCGTTCGGCGCGGATCAGGTTGGCCAGCGCGAACAGCAGTGCCAGCCCGCAGAACACCAGCGCACCGGCGATCAGCCAGGCGGCGAAGTTACTCCACTGGATTTGATAACTGTTGTAGTAGGCGATATCGCTCAGTAGCGCACCCAGAAACAACGGCACACTGCCGGCCAGCAACAAGGCGTGCAGCGGGCTGGGTGTACAGCGGTAGAAATTTTGGTCAGATGCGGTCACGGTGCCTCCTTTTCATTCAGTGACCCGGGGCTGATGGGCTTGTACCATCAGTTGAGCGCAGGGTGCGCTTAGCAAAGGAGCCCCTTGACGCCGCGATAGTTCACCGTTTGGCTTGAATGAAATATCCTGCAAGGCATTTGCCGCCAAGCGGACAAGGGGATCACATGCGCAGACAACCGATACGCCCAATCGAGTCCTGGGTGCTGAACACCCTGCTAGCCCTCAGCCTGGCGCTCACCGCTGGCTGCTCCAGCAAACCCCGCTACGCCACACCTGCGGTGGGCTCCAACTGCTTCGCCAAAGCCGTCCCCACGACCGGCGAGGGTGGCCTGGCCTGGGGCAATACCCTCAGCATTGCCCGTCAGAAGTCGATGAACAACTGCATACGCTATGCCAGTCGCTCGGGAGGCACACCGAGAACTTGCCAAGTCGTCATGGCCAAGTGCAAAAACTGAATAGATAGAGGACGGTTTAAGTAAGGAAACTCCTACAAACTTAGTTATAACTTCCCCCGTTACTAAAGCACGAATAAACCCACATAAAATATTACACTTTCACCCTCGACCAAAAATAATTAATCGAGGCATCCTACTTCGCTTATCGCCCAGCAAATCCATATCCCTACAACTTAAAATAGCAAGTAAGAAATTTCTTACACAACAATCGTCAGCCAATTATCTTTCAGTCTTTTCTGTACTGGAGCAGGCCACTCTACGCCTAATGTCTGAAAGGGCTGCTCTCTGAGCAAGGAACTCTCATGAGCAATGCCTCCGTCAGCAGTGCCACCTCTGGTCCCGCCTGCAGTGCACGCATCCCCATCCTGCCAGTGCGCTATGCCATCGTGCCGCGCACCGGCGACTCCCCCGCCTACCGCTATGCCGACGCAGGCTTCAACCTCGAACAAGGCTTTGCCCCGCTGCAGCACTCCGCCTATACCCTCCGCGCCCTGCGTCAGGGCTATGTCTACGTGTTCATGAAAGGCCCGCTGGGCGAAAAGCTGGTCATCCATGAGTACGTTGGCGCAGGCCTGTACAAGGAACTGCGCTACCAAGGGCTGGAGAACTACCACCTGCGTGAACGCTACCTCTCCAGCCGCACCCTGGGCTGGGTGTGGGCCGATACCTGCCCCGATACCGCCAAGGAAGTCTGGATCGGCTACAGCCCACACCTGTGGACCAACGCCATGACCGCCCGCATCACCGGCTCGCCTGCCCTGCGCAAACGGCACATGCGCCAGTTGGACATGGCCGAGTTGGTGAGCGGCAACCAAGCGCCGTCCACCCAGCCCCATGTGCTGCCGGTCAGCGCCCTGCAAACCTGGGTCGAAGACTTCAAACCGCCCCACCTG
>NZ_BCBQ01000071.1:0-34024 GCF_001320885.1 Pseudomonas sp. NBRC 111140 | reverse complement strand
TAGCTGGTATGGACCACAGCAAAATGGCAGGGATGGACCAAGGCGGCATGGCCGGCATGGACCACAGCAAGATGGCTGGTATGGACCACGGCAGCATGGGAGACATGGGCGGCGCCATGCAGTCTCACCCAGCCTCAGAAACTAATAACCCCTTGGTCGACATGCAGACTATGAGTCCAACGCCCAAGTTGGACGATCCGGGAATCGGCCTGCGCAACAATGGACGACGTGTCCTGACGTATGCGGATCTGCGCAGCACGTTCATTGATCCAGATGGACGTGAACCAGGGCGCACCATCGAGCTGCATCTCACAGGCCATATGGAGAAGTTCGCCTGGTCCTTTGACGGCGTCAAATTCTCCGATGCTGAAGCCCTGCGCCTCAAGTATGGCGAGCGTCTGCGAATCACGTTGGTCAACGACACCATGATGACTCACCCCATCCACCTCCACGGAATGTGGAGCGATCTGGAAGATGAGGAGGGTAATTTCATGGTTCGAAAACACACCATCGACATGCCTCCAGGCTCAAAACGAAGCTACCGAGTAACCGCGGATGCTTTGGGCCGTTGGGCCTACCACTGCCACCTACTGTTCCATATGGAAATGGGCATGTTCCGAGAAGTCCGCGTGGACGAATGAACTGGAGATCCAAGATGAGCAAACCAATGAAGCGAAACGCCTTTTTCCTTTCTGCTGCGATGGCTGGTCTGTTTGCTGTTTATGCTCCTTCGTCGTGGTCCAGCGACAATCATGAACAGCACACCCAGAAGTCTGCCGATGCCGCGAAATCGAAGGGTTCTCAGGGCATGGATCATGACTCGATGAAGGGTATGGATCATGGCTCCATGAAGGGTATGGACCACGACAGCATGAAAGGTATGGACCATGGCTCGATGGAAGGTATGGATCACAGCAAAATGATGGAATCGCATGGCAGCGATAACGCTAAGGCAGGGAAAGATGACCAATAGCCTGGTACGACCATCGCTGCTGGCATTGACCGTTTCATTCAGCTTGCTGGGTGCTGCGCCCAGCTTTGCTGCTGAGGAGATGGACCATTCGGCAATGGGGCACGGAGCCATGGAAATGGATTCCGCTCCGTCGGCTGACCCGATGCCAGGCATGGACCACGCTCAGATGGGCGCGAGCAAGCAGCAGAAGAAAGCCGCGCCCGTTGATCACAGCAAAATGAAACACAGTCAACCTGCGGCCAAACCTGCACACATGGACCACAGCAAGATGGACCATGGCAGCATGCAGGGGATGGACCATGGGGCCATGGATCACTCGATGATGAACCATGGCTCTGATGCCCCAACGACGACTAGCCGTACTCCGATACCTGTGCTGACGGATGCTGATCGCCAAGCTGCCTTTCCTCCGTTGGGCGGGCATCAGATGCACGACAGCGCGATCAACAGCTTCTTCCTGCTAGATAAGCTTGAGTACCAGGATGCAGACGAAGGCAGCGCGCTGGCTTGGGAAGCCTCTGGATGGGTTGGCGGCGATATCAACCGGCTGTGGATCCGCTCCGAAGGTGAGCGGACGAATGGCGTCACCGAGGACGCTGAGTTGCAGCTTCTGTATGGGCGATCCATTAGCACATGGTGGGATGTGGTCGCTGGGGTGCGCCAGGATTTCCAACCAGGATCTCCACAGACATGGGGAGCTTTTGGTATCCAGGGCATGGCGCTCTATGACTTCGAAGCCGAAGCCACAGCGTTCATCGGTGAGAATGGCCAGACAGCTGCTCGGCTAGAGGGCGAATACGACATTCTCCTGACCAATCGCCTGATCCTGCAGCCAACCGCTGAAGCCAATTTTTATGGCAAAAACGATCCCGAGCGCGGGGTGGGTTCTGGCCTGGCAAACACCGAAGTCGGTCTGCGCTTAAGGTATGAGATCGTGCGCCAGTTCGCACCCTACGTCGGCGTCACCTGGAGCCGCTCCTACGGCAAAACGGCAGACCTGATCCGCGATGAAGGCGGGGATGTCGATGAAGCGCGTTTCGTTGCCGGCATTCGGATGTGGTTTTGAGAGCCTGACATGAAGAGAACAATTACAACGTTGGTAGCAGCAGGCGCCGTGGGTAGTGCGGCGGCGTTGGGGGCCGCGTATTTTGGCCTGGTCAACGTCGGTGCTGATGATCCTCACTTCCCAGCCGTGCATGCTTTCCTCGCCATGGCGCGGGATCGCTCCATTGAAGTGCGCGCACGGGACATCGAGGTACCGAACCTAAAGGATGAAACCCTTATCCGTACAGGTGCCGGTAACTACAATGCGATGTGCATTGGCTGCCACCTCGCCCCTGGGGTGGATAAAACCGAGCTCAGCCAAGCGCTTTATCCGGCACCGCCCAATCTTGCCAAGATTGGTTCAAGCAATAACCCCGCAGCGGCCTTCTGGACCATTAAACACGGTATCAAGGCTACCGGCATGCCCGCTTGGGGCAAGAGCATGGGTGACCAGTACATCTGGGGTATTGTCGCTTTCCTTGAGCAAATGCCGCAGATGAACGCAGAGCAGTACAAGGCCCTGGTAACAACCAGTGGCGGCCACCAGCACGGTGGTGGGGAAAGTGAGATGCACAACCATGAGGGCCAGCATGGCGGCAATGAGCCAGACCATCATGGCAAGGTTTCCTCTGAGGCAGGGCACCACGATATGGAGCAGTCAGAGGCTCATCACTCACACTCGGCAGATTCCGAGGGTCACGAATCTGAGGGCGGCCATCATGATGCTACCGAGTCCTCTAGTGATCAGAATTCCAAACCAGGTTCGAAGACGCACACACACAAAGATGGAAAGGTACACACCCATGAAGGCTAACAGCCGCTTTCTCAGGTTGGCCGCCTTCGCGGCATTCATCGCGCTGCCGCCAGTCTACGCAGCCGTACCGACCACGATTGATGTTCATCGGGATGCCAATTGCGGCTGCTGTAAAAAGTGGATCGCACACTTGGAACAAAATAGCTTCAAGGTCATTGACCATGTTGAAACCGACATGAGTGCTGTAAAACAGAGCCTTGGGGTCGCACCGCGTTTGGCTTCCTGTCACACGGCAGTGATTGATGGGAAGTTTGTCGAAGGACACGTGCCAGCTGAGCAGGTTCGTGAGCTGGCAAACAGAGATGATCTGATCGGTGTCGCCGTCCCAGGTATGCCGGCAGGCTCCCCAGGTATGGAAGTGGATGGTGTCACTCATGCATACCAAGTCATCGGTTTCAACAAGAGCGGGCAGGATGTAGTGGTTGCGGAGTATCCAGGCCACTGATCGACAGTTTTCCCAACGCAAACGGCGCTTTTAAAGGCGCCGTTTTAGTTTGAATAGAGTTCAAGAGCTCAGTTCTGGCCGCGGCAATTGATGCCAGCTGCGCGGTATTCGAGAATGTTGAGCTTGCCTGTCGAGTCTTCATAGGTCATTTGCGCAGGCATCACATCACAGCTTCCCCGGTTTGAGGTCACAGCAATCACTTTTGCTACATCGAGCTCCATGCCGTAGCGGTAGTGGACTACCTCTGGGGGATTTTTACCGATGGAGGCTGCGTATGCGCGCATGGCCTGCTCATTCGCCTGAATCATTTTCCCGTGCAGGCGGTCGGACCCGCCCTCAGCCATCGCGGCCGAGGAAGCCATCAGAATCAGTATGGCGGCAACGCCGTTGAGAGCTTTCATGTTCGTCACTCCGATTTGGTGTGATTGAATCTTAGGGGGCAGCACCTGTCTCTCGGGTGATCTGTGGATTACATCTTTGTCAGTCGGCAAGCGGTGTCGAACGGCATTCTCTGAGAGCTGGTGAAAGGCCAGAAAAGCTCATTCCCTGGGCGCAGCATAGATCCTGGGTGAGCGCCTCGTCAGTGCCTTGCGTGTGCATTCCGAGCACGGGTATTGGGATGCCAAAGCAGTGGTCAGTGCCACGGGCACCTGGAGCAACCCTAATATCCCTGCTTATCCCGGTGCCGAGCTGTTCCGTGGTCAGCAGCTGCATTCAGCTCATTATGTTGAGCCGCTGGCCTTCTCGGGTAAGCGAGTACTGATCGTCGGTGGAGGTAACTCCGGGGCACAGATTCTCGCTGAGGTTTCCCAAGTAGCGGATGCGACCTGGGTAACGCCCACCGAGCCACTCTTCCTGCCTGATGATGTGGATGGTCGAGTGCTGTTCGAACGGGCGACAGAGCGCTGGAAAGCGCAGATGGAGGGCCGTGTGATTGAGCAGCCAGTCGGTGGGCTGGGCGATATCGTGATGGTCCCGGCTGTGGTCGAGGCGCGTGAGCGAGACGTTCTGCACGCTGTGCGGCCCTTCGTTCGTTTCACCCCCGACGGTGTGGTTTGGGCGGACGGCTCGGAGACCGCGGTCGATGCGGTGATCTGGTGCACCGGATTCAAGCCGGCGCTGGGGCACTTGGCGAGCCTCGGGGTAGTCACGGGTGACGGACGCGTCGAAGTTTCAGGTACACGGTCAGTGAATGAGCCTGCCCTTTGGCTGGTGGGTTATGGCGAGTGGACAGGCTCTGCATCCGCGACCTTGATCGGGGTGACACGCACAGTCCGCAGCACTGTTGTTGAGATCGAGCAGTTTATGGTGAAAGCGGAGGCTTGAGTGCATCCGCTCTTCCCCTGTGCTCAGTGGGTCTGCTGCGCCATTTCGCTGTGTCTGGGCAACCCGAGCGAGATGAGCGCGGCAGCCAATACGAAGATGCTGGAAACCCACAGGCAGGCCTGCAAACCGTAGGCTTGGAACACCCAGCCTGACAGCAGTGTACCGACCAGCCGCCCCAGGGCGTTGGACATGTAATAGAACCCTACATCCAGGGAGACGCCGTCTTCCTTGGCATAGCTGACGATCAGGTAGCTGTGCAGCGAGGAGTTCACCGCGAACAGCACACCGAACAGCATCAGCCCACCGAGCAGCACCACCTGGGCCGACCAGCCTGCCGATAGGCCCACGGCAATGAGCGCAGGCAGTCCCGCCAGGGCGATCGCCCAAATGAAGGCCGCTCGACCGTCCGGCACGTGACCGCGCTTCTTACCGGTGATGTGAGGAGCAAACGACTGGACGATGCCGTAGCCAATGATCCACGCGGCGAGGAAGCCGCCGACCAGCCAGAAGTCCCAGCCAAACGCGGTGCTCAGGTACACCGGCAGCGCCACGACGAACCAGACGTCCCGGGCACCAAAGAGAAACAGCCGTGCGGCCGAGAGGATGTTGATGGCTCGGCTCTTGGACAGCATGTCGCGGAACTTGGGTTTGGCCTTGGCTTTGCCCAAGTCCTTTTTCAGCAGCACCAGACTGCCAATCCAGATCAGGGCCAGTACTGCCGCCATGGCCAGCACCGCCAGGGTGAAGCCGAGCAACGCGAGCAGTGCTCCGCCGAGGAAAAAGCCCACGCCTTTGAGCGCGTTCTTCGAGCCCGTCAGGATGGCCACCCATTTGTAGAGCGTCCCCTGTTGGCTGTCCGGTACCAGGAGCTTGATGGAGCTCTTGGCGCTCATCTTGTTCAGGTCCTTGGCGATGCCGGACAGCGCCTGAGCGGCCATCACCCACGGCACCGTAAGCCAGGCTGCCGGCACTGTGAGCATCAGCAGTGCAAAGACCTGCATGCCCAAGCCGATGTTCATGGTGCGGTTGAGTCCCAGGCGGGCGCCGAGGTAGCCACCCACCAGGTTGGTGATCACGCCGAACACTTCGTAGAACAGGAACAGCGCGGCGATCTGCAGCGGCGTGTAGCCCAGCGAATGGAAGTGCAGTACCACCAACATGCGCAACGCGCCGTCGGTGAGGGTGAAGGCCCAGTAGTTGCCGGTAACCAGCAGGTACTGACGCACTTCCGCAGACAGGGCTGACAACGCCTTCATGATCGCTGTTTACTCCGCTGCGCCGACCAGGCGGGCCAGTTCCGCTGCACGGTTGGCGTAGCCCCATTCGTTGTCATACCAGGCGTAGAGCTTCACCTGGGTGCCATTGACCACCAAGGTCGACAGTGCGTCGATGATCGAGGAGCGCGGATCGGTGCGATAGTCGATGGACACCAAGGGGCGCTCTTCGTAGCCCAGGATGTCTTTCAACGGGCCTTCGGCCGCCGCCTTCAGCAGAGCGTTGACCTCTTCAGCCGTTGTCTCACGTTCCACTTCGAACACGCAGTCGGTCAGCGAGGCGTTGGCCAGCGGTACGCGCACGGCGTGACCATTCAACTTGCCGCGCAGCTCGGGGAAGATCTCGGCGATCGCAGTAGCCGAGCCCGTGGTGGTTGGGATCAGGCTCATGCCAGAGGCACGGGCGCGGCGCAGGTCCTTGTGCGGCGTATCGAGGATGCTCTGGGTGTTGGTGAGGTCGTGGATGGTGGTGATCGATCCGTGGCGGATGCCAAGGTTCTCGTGAATCACCTTGACCACCGGGGCCAGGCAGTTGGTAGTGCAGGAGGCGGCGGTAACGATGCGATGCTGCGCCGGGTCGAACAGGTGCTGGTTGACGCCCATCACCACGTTCAGTGCGCCTTTCTCCTTCACTGGAGCGCAGACCACCACACGTTTGACGCCCTGATCCAGGTAGGCCTGGAGCACGGCTACCGACTTCATCTTGCCGCTGGCCTCGATGACCAGGTCGCAGCCTGACCAGTCGGTGTCGGCGATGGTCTTGTTCGCGGTGACCTGAATGCGCTTGCCATCGATCACCACCGTACTGCCCTCAGCACGGGCTTCACGGAGCCAGCGGCCGTGGACCGAGTCGAAGTTGATCAGGTGGGCATGGGTCTCGGCGTCGCCGGCCGGGTCATTGATCTGCACAAACTCGAACTCTGGCCAGTCCCAAGACGCGCGCAGCGCCAAGCGACCGATACGGCCAAACCCATTGATACCTACTTTGATAGCCATGTTCTTGTTCTCGGGTCGCGATTAGCGAAGGGTCAGAGGGTAACGCTGAACTGGTTGATGTAGCCGACGTGCGCAGGGTTCTGAATTGCACGTGGACGCAGGGCCTGGACCTGGGAAACAGCTTCCTGCACAGGGATGCCGCACTCGATCATCAGGCGGGCGGCAAACAGGCCGGTGCGGCCAGAGCCGCCCTTGCAGTGAATGGCGATCGTCTTACCGGTCACCACCAGCTCTTTCAGGCGTTCCCGGTGAGTTTCCCAGGCAGCAGCAAACGGCTCACCGGGTGCTTCGTCGTCTTCGACCGGCAGGTGGAACCATTCGAGGCCCAGCAGTTGGCACTCCTCGGGAAGCAGATCGATCTCGTTCTGCAGCAGTTCTTCACTCGGCATCAGGGTTACCAGCGCGCTCGCGCCGGCATCGCGCAGCGTTGCCAGAGCCTGAGATACCGATGTCTCCTTGGTACCTGGGCACGGAGTGAAGATCAGCTGACCGACCAGTTCGGAATTAGCCAACACGGAATACGGGTGCAATTGCATGCTCACAAAGCCTCAAATGGATCGTTGATTGACACGCTTGGATAGTTCTTCAGCCGACTCTTTACGTTCGGAGTAGCGATCGACCAGATAGTCGGAGCGATCACGAAGCAGCAGGGTGAACTTCACCAGCTCCTCCATCACGTCGACGACACGGTCGTAGTACGAAGAGGGTTTCATGCGACCCGCCTCGTCGAATTCCAGGTAGGCCTTCGGCACGGACGACTGGTTAGGGATGGTGAACATGCGCATCCAGCGGCCGAGGACGCGCAGCTGGTTGACCACGTTGAACGACTGCGAGCCACCGCAGACCTGCATCACCGCAAGGGTTTTGCCTTGGGTCGGGCGCACGGCGCCCATGCTCAGTGGAATCCAGTCGATCTGCGATTTGAACACGCCAGTCATTGCGCCGTGGCGTTCTGGCGAGCACCAGACCATGCCTTCCGACCACAGCACCAGGTCGCGCAGCTCCTTGACCATGGGGTGGTCATCGGGCACGTCATCCGCCAGCGGCAGCCCGGTCGGATTGAATATCCGCGTCTCGGCACCGAAGTGTTCCAGCAGGCGTGCAGCTTCTTCCGTCAGCAGGCGGCTGAAGGAGCGTTCGCGGGTCGATCCGTACAGCAGCAGGATGCGAGGCTTATGGGTGGACTTTTGCTCGACTGCCAGCTTGTCTGCTGTCGGCAGTTCGACCAGATCGTTGTCGATGTTGGGGATGTGGTGTTCGGTCATGATTTACTCCTGAGACAAGGCGCCAGATGGCTGATCGAACCAGCGGCGCTTGAGCCACAAGGCCACGCCCACCAGGGAGATCAGTACCGGCACTTCCACCAAGGGCCCGATGACGGTGGCAAACGCGACCGGCGAGGCAAGACCGAAGGTGGCGATGGCCACGGCAATGGCCAGTTCAAAATTGTTACTCGCTGCGGTGAACGCCAGAGCAGTGGTACGTGGGTAGTCAGCTTCCAGCAGCTTGCCCATCCAGAAGCTGATGAAGAACATCACCACGAAGTAGATAGTCAGCGGGATAGCGATGCGCAGCACATCCAGCGGCAGTTGCAGCACCATGTCGCCTTTCAGGCTGAACATGGCCACGATGGTCAGCAGCAACGCCAAGAGCGTCAGCGGGCTGATCCTCGGAATGAAGCGCTCCTGGTACCAGGTCTCGCCCTTGCTGCTGATCAGAATCTTGCGGGTCAGGAAGCCGGCCAGGAACGGGATGCCCAGGTAGATCAGTACCGATTGGGCGATGTCGAGGAAGCTGGTCTCGATGACGCTACCCTCAAGGCCAAACAGAGGTGGCAGCAGGCCAAGGAAGATCCAGGCGTACACGCTGAAGAACAGGATCTGGAAAATGCTGTTGAAGGCGACCAGGCCCGCCACGTACTGGTTGTTGCCACCGGCGATCTGGTTCCACACCAGCACCATGGCGATGCAGCGCGCCAAGCCGATGAGGATCAGGCCAGTCATGTACTCAGGCTTGTCGGAAAGGAACACTACTGCCAGCCCGAACATCAGTACCGGGCCGATTACCCAGTTCTGGACCAGCGACAGCACGAGGATGCGCTTGTCCTTGAAAACCTGAGGCAGTTCCTCGTATTTCACCTTCGCCAGCGGCGGGTACATCATGACGATGAGGCCAATCGCGATGGGGATGTTTGTCGAGCCTACCGACAGGCTATTCAGCCACGCAGGCAATCCCTGGAACAGGCTGCCCAGACCAATGCCCAGGCCCATGGCCAGAAAGATCCAGACCGTCAGGTAGCGGTCTAGGAATGAAAGTCGGCTTTTGCTCATGGTGGATCTCCCTAAACGTCAGAGCGTTCCGATGCGGGCCAGCTCGACCTTGAGCTGGGCGGCATCCATTTGGTCGAAAGGCAGTGCGATGAATGCCTTGAGGCGTCGCTTGATCTGTTCAAGCGTGTTGTCGAATGCCGCGTCCAGCTCGGCGGCACTACCGTGCAAATCCGAAGGGTCAGAAAGTCCCCAGTGGGCTTTCACTGCTGGTCCGAAGAACACGGGGCAGGCTTCGCCAGCGGCCTTGTCGCAGACGGTGATGACGAAGTCCGGTGCCAGCTCGGCGTGTGCATCGCTGGATTTGCTGCTGAGGCCATCGGTGGAAATACCGGCGCGCTGCAGCGCGGAGATGGACAGCGGATGTACCTCGCCCTTGGGCTGGCTTCCGGCGCTGTAGGCCTTCATGCCGGCCGGAGCCAGGTGATTGAAAACAGCCTCGGAGAGGATGCTGCGGCAGCTATTGGCGGTGCAGAGGAACAGAACTTTCATCGGCTTTTGCTCGGCAGTAATCAGCAGCAGGTAGCAGCACGCTGTGGGCGGTCACCCATGGCGTCCAGTCGAGTGGAACTGCTGTTCAGCCACTCGCTGTTGGCCTCCAGCGTCGTTTTCAGGATCTCGCGTACCCAGGCGGGCAGCTCTGGATGCAGCCGGTAATAAACCCATTGGCCCTGGCGGCGGTCTGCCAGCAGGTCACAGGTGCGTAATTGCGCCAAGTGGCGGGAAACCTTGGGCTGGCTTTCTTCCAGCGCACAGGTCAACTCACAGACGCAGAGCTCTTCCTCGCGGGCGATCAGCAGCATCATCCGAATGCGGTTCTCGTCGGCGAGGCATTTGAAAACCTTGGTAGGGGTCAGTGGATCAGTCATAACGATTCTCAGTGTTTGGTTTTCACGAAGACGAACATCTTGATGCGCTCATGGATCTCGTGAAGCGTATGGCGGAAGGCATCGTGCTTGTCGCTGGTGACCGGATCTTCAAAGTGCCACGCCAAGCGCTCGCCCAATGCCGGTAGTAACTGGCACTCCAGCGCCGCCTTGTCGCAAAGGGTGATGAGGTAGTCGAAGTGTTCGCCGGCGAACTCATCGATGGACTTGCTGCGCGGCCGCTGGCATCGATACCGAGGTGCTCAAGCGCCGCGAAGGTACGCGGATCTACTTCGCCAGGCTGAGTGCCGGCGCTGAATGCTTCAAAGCGCACAGGGTCTGTGTGTCGGAGCAATGCTTCGGCGAGCTGGGAGCGAGCAGCGTTTGCGGTGCAAACAAACAGGACGCGGATCTTGCCAGTCATCGCGAGGTACTATGCATGTATATGATTTTTCGAATATACGCTTTTCCGAATGTATCGCAACCCCTCCGGTGATGGGTGGCTTTACATGTGCATATTCGTGCACATATATTGGCGGCATGACGACCAACCAGAACCTCCGCACCCAAGCCATCGACGCTGCCATCGAGTCGCTGGACGAAGCCTTCTTCAAAGCACTCTGCGAGCCCTCCAGGGTCGCGGTGTTCAAGCGCGTGCTCCTGCTGGGCCGGGCGGATGTCGGCGAAATCGCTAAAGAGCTGCCGCAGGAGCGCTCGGTGGTCTCCAGGCACCTGCAGGTGCTGCACGATGCCCAGATCGTGAAAGCCACCAAGGTGGGCAGGCAGGTGTTCTACGAAGTGAATGGTGGGGCGATCGTCGAGCGCCTTGAGGGCCTGCTCCAGCGAACCAAGGGTCTGGTTTCGCTGTGCTGCCCGTAGCTCGTGCCCTTTTTTTGTCCTGATATATGCTTGAGTGCGCACATATGAATAAATCGAGTCGCGCGGTGGATGTGATCGTCATCGGTGGTGGGCAAGCGGGCTTGGCGCTTGGCTGGCATTTACAGCAGCACGGCTTGGACTTTCTGATCCTAGATGAGCAGACGCGCCCAGGCGGAAACTGGCGCAAGTACTACGACAGCCTGCTGCTTCGTCATCTGGAACGGGTTGGTTCGACGGAAACACCCGCTCAACGATCGCGCAATCCAGCCAACGGCCTTCAAGACAAGCGTGCTTCTCATAGACGCCAACCGTCCTGAAACCGCAGGACTGACAGAGCGCGAGGCTCGCCTCGTTGAAGGTGAAAATGCGGGAGAGGACTTTCCAGAAGCCGCGTGCCTCAGCCTCACTGAGCAATGCCTTGAGCAGCGCCTTGCCGATGCCACGTCCGCGGACGTCACGGCCCAGATAGATCGAGAAGTCGGCGATGCCGGCGTAGCACGAACGCGCGCGGTAGCTGCTCAGGTTTGCCCACGCCACTACCGCACCGTCGACCTCGACGACCAGCACCGGATGGCGAGACATGTCGGCCACCCAGGGCTGCACATCCATGGCGCTGCGTGGTTGGGTCTCGAACGTAGAGCTGCGGTCTTCGATCCCCTGGTTGTAGATCTCGGCAATGGCCTGGACATCGCTGAGTTGAGCAAGGCGAATGTGCATCTGGCTTCCTTTCGCGGGAACTAGTGGTTAGAGGGCTGGGTTTTTCTTTCGGCAACTGCTTATTCACCCCCCGGCCTACTTGCACTGTACAACGCGGGAGTGGGGTTTTCACATTTCGGCGGCGACTCGCCGAGAATCAGTACTTGCTAGGGATGTTCGCAACCAACAAATTGGCTGGGGGAAACCGTTCGACTCGCTCCTCCTTGATGCAGTCCCACGCCCATTTATGTAGCGATGCGCTGCGCAGGAAATCACCTACCAATTCGATAGGAATCTGGTCTTCGTCGACAGCAAGTTTGTAACTAGGCTGCATGGCATAGCACACGTCCATTCCCATTCGACCACTAAGCAACTGGTTAATTACCTTCACCCGCTGAGTCCAGGTCAAACGCTGCTTTCTACGCTTCGAGTTCTGATAGACCATCAAATTTAGGTGGAGAGACGCATGTATATATGCACCTATGCAAATACGCTGAACATTTTGAGCTCTGAACGACTGCGGTCAATCATTCGCAACGAGTCTGATTTGCGCCCAATGCCCAGAAAATCTGCACCGCTGATTGAGCACGACAACATTTGCGGCGCTCAGTATTACGCGTCTCAAGGAGATGAACTGCCATGAAAACGATCGCTAACACAGCTGAAAGTTTGAGCAGCCTCGGGCTGAGCGAGATGGCTGAGGCATACGAGCGCCAGCTGGACGATCCGGCGCTGCTCGGTCAACCCTTCGAGACCCGCCTCGGCCTGATGATGGATGCGAAAAAAAGCGAGCGCGAAACCCGGAAAATTGAGCGCCTGCTCAAGGCGGCCAAGCTGCGAGAGACGCAGGCCACACTCGAAAACATTGAGTTCAAAGCATCGAGAGGCCTCGACCGAAACACCATCATGACACTCGGCGAGTGCGAGTGGCTCTACTCATCCACTCACGCGCATATCGCGATCAGCCGAAAAAATAATCTCTGTGACCTTGAGGTTCTCTCGATGAGGCGAGTGATGAATGCTGTAGCAAGCCCCGCCTACTACCTTGTAGATATAGCCCTCATCCGTTCCTGAGGCATCTTCAGCAATGCTCACTTCCTGAAGCGGTTCCATCACCCAGTCTTTCCCACCTCTCATGTGGCCAGGAGACATCAGATGTGCCTGCGCGATCCATGAGCAGTCATCAAGCTCCGAAAGCATCTGTTTAAGTATCGGTACCGTGGGGATCATCAGCATGCTGCCCACGATGTCATCACCATAATCGCGCACGAGCTCCACGTAAAACCATGGATGGTGCAGTTCCAGCTCAATAAATTTCCAGCGGCGACTGGAAGGCTCTCCGAAAATGTCGGCTGAGCTGAGTTCGGCGTGCCTGTAGGTCTTGAACATCGAAAAATCCTCAAAATATTAACAATAGTTAATGGATGTCCGACGTTCAAGACGGCTTCATCATTCCTTTTGTAGGAATGAAAAAATGGAACTGAAACAGGCATTTGGGAAAGCAATGAGGCAGCTCAGAAAATCCCGCAACCTTAACCAAGAAGATTTCGGTGGCCACAGCAGCCAAACCTACCTCAGTCAACTGGAAGCCGGAGGAAAAGGCCCTACCCTCGAAATGGTGCATGGGCTCGCCTCTGCCATGAATGTTCATCCTTTGACGATCTTGACCCAGTGCTACCTTTTTATGGACAAGGATGCCACTCTGGATTCAATCATTCAGCGCGTTCGTGAGGAGCTCAGCGTGACGCCATCGGACCGATGAGGATGGGCATCTGCACCCTTCAGCATGGGCTGAGATGTCTTGTCTGATGCAACCAAATTCTGCGCTCCCTGACCCAGTGGCTGGGTTGCGCCTTGGCCCTACCTATGCGGGAAAGGAGATACATTGAAAGGCCGGCGGAAGGTAAAGACTGAGAAGTGGCGTATCAAGTCGGAACTGGAAGGCAGCGCCCAAGAGCTTTTGCGAGGGCGGGCACAGACGCAAGGAAGGTTCCTCGATATAGCGGCACAAGCCGGCAAGAGAATGGAACCCGTTGGCCGACTTGCCGGTTGAGAGATACGCTTTCACATTTGAGGTGTGCAAATGAACGATTCTCAGATACTAGCGCTTTGCCCCAGTTCACCGCTGGAATGCTGGAGCATCGTCCACCGATGCTACAAGGGAAGGTGCGAGCAAATCCTGCACCTGGCGACGCGAGTGCTTGGCAGTCGAGTGCTCGCCGCGCAATGGCTATACAAACCAGCGATAGGGCTAAGTCATCAGGTACCTTGCATCATCATGGTAAGTCGATCGGGCTACCAGAAAGTGGTGACACTTCTAGGACGAATTGAACACGGCGTCTATGCTTAACGCCGCAAGGTTCCATGCCAGAGGACCTGTCCACTACTCGTCTGACATAGGTTTAGCTGTGTCTATCGCAGAGTCTATATCGAACCGAATCAAGCGTATGCCTAAGGGAAGGCCCTTTGTTAGATCCGTATTCGAGCGAGCCGGCTCTCGCTCCGCGGTAAACAAAGCTCTTTCTCGAATGGTGCTCAGGGGTTCCCTGGAGCGCGTTGCCCGCGGCGTTTACATGCGTCCCAAGCACAGCCAATACACGGGTAAAAGGGTTCGAGCCAACCCGCTTTCTGTATTGGAAGCCGTTGCTAGGGCAAGAGGCGAGATTATCCAGATCCATGGTGCAGAAGCTGTTCGTCGACTGGGGCTGAGTGTTCAGATGCAGGTCCTGCCTACTTACTACACCAGCGGGACGACACGTGAGATCAAGATCGGTAACGCGGTTGTTAGGCTGCGCCATGCGTCTCGCCAACGACTCCAGCAAGCTGGAACGCCAATAGGGACGGCCCTGACCGCTTTTTGGTATCTCGGAGAAAATGGGGTGGATGAACAGGTCGCGAGCAAGATTGTGAGCTCGCTCAGCGCTGAAGAGTTCAACAGGCTCATGGAATGCAAAATGCCTAAGTGGATGCGCTCAGCACTGGCCAACTGCGCTCGAAATGTGAACTGAAAAATTCTGAAGCGGGAGCGAATCCGACGAAAAATCTACGCAACGCATGACGAAGGCCGGAGTTGTATTTTCGATTACATGGAGATACTCATAAACGCCGGCACGGCATATATTATGCAACTGTTGCCAGCAGAGTACGAGAAACGCTAGATCCTGAGCTTAGAGAGCACCGAGGAAACTAGTGGCGACTCTAACCTAAATTGTCCCAGTAGACTCCGCACACCTTAATCGCCACTATCTGCATCGTGATGCTTGTATGCCATTTTCGATTCAAGAGCAGCCAGAGTTGCGCGAACCTGCGTTGATTTTGGCTGAGTATATACTCCACTTGATTCAATAGACGAGTGATGCATAGCTGACTTAATAGTAAGATCCGTGGCTCCGTCTGCGGCAAGTCGCTGCCCATAGGAATGCCTGTGTCCATGAGGGGTAGTACCTAACATTTTCTCACTGATCAACCCAATGCGCTTTACAGCCCCTCTATGTGCTTTCCTGTAGGCAGTATGTGAATACGGCTGCCCAAGTTTGTTAGTGAATGCATAAGGATGCTCTTGACCTAATGCAGGTTTCACTCTGTGCATGCAATGATACTCACTCCACAACTGCGCAAATACTTCTGCCTTGAATGCCGGATGAAAGAAAACCTCAAAACTCATTCGCTGACGGTCAGTAAACGCCCTTCCCTTCGCACCCAAAAATAGAGAATCCTGCGATTTGACCAGTAGATTTCTAGGAGTCAGCCCATACTTGTCACGCAGAAATGTTTGACGCTTCATCCGTTTTTTTCCAGGCGCTAATCCGAGTTGAGGATGATAAACTCGAACAACAACTTCACCTTTTTCAACTGTGACATCATCGCACCACAAGCTCAGCGCCTCAGATAACCTTAGCCCGCCATAATGCATGAGCATAGTGATTAAGATATCTCTGATACTGTATACATTCTTCCGAAGCTTGAACCCCTGCGCAAGAAAGGCATCAATCGATTCTTCAGGAAAATCTTTTGCAGGCTCTAGATCAAAGCTTATCATTGAAGTAGACCTGACCTCCCTACTCATTGAAAAATCAGGTGGCTTTATCCAAAGATGCGAAAGAAAGGCATTACTCTTCCGATGGACGTAAGCTGCCCAATTAAGTTTTTCCTCAGCACGATTCGCTTTGCGCCAAGTATTTAAAACCAATCCAGAATCTTCATTTAGCGCAGCCAGCCAGTCTGAAAATTGAGTAATCGCGGAAATAATCTTGGAGGCATCATCTGGCTGTCTTGGCTCCCACCACAATTCAGATGGATCGCATCCCCGCTCCACGGTACCACTATACAGTGAATTGGAAAACGATCTAAACAGCATTTGGGGAGAATCAAAAAACTGATGATTAGCTTCTACATATTCCAACAACAGCTGCACAGCAAAAGTCGTACTATCTTGCCATGACCTGCTCTTACGCCCATTCAAGTACATATAGTAAGCAAAATCCTTAAGTATCCCTTCATCTGTGATGATTACAGGCAACACCGGTCGAAAACCAGTCGCATCGAATCTCAGCGCTCTGTACTCACGATGGGATCGTTCGAAGAAAACAGCCATTTTGCTGACTCCGGAGATCAATGCAGTTGGAGAGCTTCGTTTTCACAGCATAGCTGAGCTCGGTCCAGTAGAGAGGTAGGCCAAATTTTTTGGGACTATAGCTTGGGTTAACCTTCCTCGATGGCTACTGCATCATCACCCCGGAAGGCGAAGAGCCGAAACACCTGAAAGCGGGTGATGTGTTCGTGATCGAACCTGGGATGAAAGGTACCTGGGAAGTGGTCGAGACCGTGCGCAAGTATTTCGTCTTTGCCTGATCAGAAATTTCCACCCGATATAGGCCCTGTGGAAAACGCTAAATTTCCCACAGGGCCAGAAACACTCTTGAACAATTTGTTTGAACAAGGCAACAAAAGAGCGTGAATTAATCAAAGCATTGAACCACAGTTACATGGCCTTACACATCCCCGCCCATTTCTGTAGTCCTTTTCTGAATCTAATCCCTACCTCTCAATGCGTATTGCCCTCGCACTCACTCAGGCCTAGCCTGCACTGACTGCCCCCATTCGTGGGTAGCATTGCCCAATCAAAAGTTGCCAGGGAGAGGTAGACATGGCTTTCGATGCATATATTCAGATTGACCGTATTCCAGGCGAAGCACGGGACGAAAAATACAGTCAATGGATTGAAGTACTTAGCTATGACTTTGGGGTCAGTCAAAGTACATCCGCCACTGCAAGCTCGGCTGGTGGTGCCACATCCGGCCGAAGCTCCGTCACCAACTTCACATTCACCAAATACCTCGACAGTGCCAGCTGCAAGCTGATGGAGGCCAGTTGTACAGGGCAGCATCTCAAAGCGGTGAAGCTGGCACTCTGTCGTGCCGGCGGTGACAAGCTCAAGTATTACGAAATCATTCTTGAAGAAGTCATCATTGCCGAGTACTCGCAGAGCGTCGACACCGGTGTACCGCTTGAAGTTGTACAGCTCAACTACGGTCGAATCAAGACCACCTACACCCAGCAACGGCGCATCGATGGCGGCGGTGGCGGCAACATCGCCGGCGGCTGGGACCGTATCGGCAATAAAAAATACGCGTGAGGCTCAAGTCATGTCCGAAGCCCGCGCGTTTCTCAACCTCAAGCTGCAAAACTATCATCGGCTCAAATCCGACCTCGCACTGAGCGGCCATGCGCTGGAAAAATTTGATGTTCTAAATTCGCACATTGCCAATACGGTAGTGCGTAGCGGTGAGCTTATCATCATTGGCGACCCCACCACGGCTTCCTGCACCAGCCAGGAAGCCTGGATGATGAGGCAGGCTGCCATTGTGCACATGGGGCTGATGCGCAACGGCCAAGGTGTGGATAACTTCTTTCTGGATAATTTCGAGACTTTGAAAAGCCTGATCGCGCATGCGTCAATGGGCGCTGGAATGGTCAGTGACGGATGGAGCAGGCACCTGAGGGCTATCGAGGTCACCTTGATGGATATCGAAAAACTCCACCAGCAGTTTCTTGGGTCAGGAACGATGACAGCCCGCGAACAGTTCTATGCGAAGCGATCGGCCTTGTTCATGAAACTGGATGAACAGTTGGGCAAGATGGCGGCTTATGGTTCAGGCCTGAGAAACAAGGGATCGATCAAAAGGACGCTGGGAATATCCACCAAGCGTTATATTCACACAGGCGAAATAGCCGGTTACGCCAACAAGGTAGCCAGTGTCGCGAGGGCATCCAGCTTGATCAAACAAGGAACTTACATAGGGTAGCACTTGAAATCGCAGCCACTGGACTGGATATCCACAACGCTTGTACGCTCGGTCACGAAGAGGATTGCACAAGGGCAAAGTACATCGACGGAGGCTCACTCGTGGGAGGCCTTGCAGGAGGCGGTGCAGGCGGATATTTGGGTGGAGCTATTATCGCGCCAGTTTTATGCGCAGCGATCGGGTTACCAACAGGTGGAACAGGTGGGCTTCTTTGTGCAGTTATAATTGGTGCCGCAGGCGCCACAATTGGAGGCAAGGCTGGTGGGGAGAAAGGTGAAGCTTACGGCGATTTTTTGTATAGAGCGCTCTCAAACTGATGGCTATTGAAGATGGGATCATTGCAGCCGTCATTATAAATTTGATTATCATCACAATGATCACTCAGTTTTTTGTCGCCTCACGACGCACAGAATATTTTGAATCCCTATTCCCCAAAAGCAAATATATAAAACAAAACAAACTACTCTACGAGCGAGCCGGATCAATCGGCAAGATGATGCGCACGGGCGCAATCTCAACAATACTTGCATTACCATCTTTTTTTACAAAAAGAAATCTAGTAGATAGGCAAGAGATCGAAGGCTTTCCGAAAAAAACCAAGATCTTACTTGTAACACTTTGGGCGCTGCACATCACTCTATTCAGCGCCTTGATAATAGCGCATTACCTATAACGGTTTAGCAAGCGCATTACGTAACTTGCAAACAATATGGCTGCCAACACAATAAAAAAATCGCGGGCGGGTCCCCTTCCCTCTGGTGCGCAGTTACAGAGGAAAGGCCGCCCGGTCCGCGATGAAGTCCTCGCTTGTCAATCCTTCTTGCGATACCCCTCGACGATGGCCGAGAAATCCTTGCCCCCTTCGCCGCGCAGGCTCATGGCCTGATACAGCTGCTGGGCCACAGCCCCGAGGATCACCGGCTGGTGAGCCTGGCGTGCCGCTTCGGTAGCCAGCCCCAGGTCCTTGAGCATCAGTTCGGCGCCAAAGCCACCGGTGTAGCCACGCGATGCCGGCGCGGTTTCAATGATACCCGGCCACGGGTTGTAGGTGTCCGAGCTCCAGCAACGCCCGGTCGAGCTGTTGATGATGCCGGCCAGCACCTTGGTGTCGATACCCAACGCGTTGCCCAGGGCCATGGCCTCGGACACGCCGATCATCGAAATACCCAGCAGCAGGTTGTTGCAGATCTTGGCAATCTGCCCGGTGCCGACTTCCCCGCAGTGCACGATGTTGCGGCCCATCTGCTCGAGTACCGGCTTGAGGCTGGCGAACAGCTCGGCACTGGCGCCGACCATGAAGGTCAGGGTGCCAGCCGCCGCGCCGCCAGTACCACCGGACACCGGCGCGTCACCCATGTCCACACCTTTGCCCGCTGCGGCCTTGGACACATCACGGGCGGTCTGCGGGTCGATGGTGCTGCAGTCAACGGTCGGCGTGCCGGGACGAATACCGGCCAACACGCCGTCCTCGTTCAAGTACACGCTGCGCACATGGGCTGCGGCCGGCAGCATGGTGATCACCAGTTCGCTGTTGGCTGCCGCGTCCTTGGGCGACGGGCTGATCTGCCCGCCCAGTTCTGCCAACTCGGCCAGCACGGCCTTGTTCAGGTCGAACAGGTTCAGCTGGTGCCCGGCTTTGATCAGGTTGCGGGCCATGGGCGCGCCCATGTTGCCCAGGCCGATGAATGCGATACGCATGACTTCTCCTTAGCGCAGGCTGATGGTGGTGTTCACACCGTCGTTGACGCTGTCGTCATCGAACCAGCGGGCAGTGACGGTCTTGGTCTGAGTGTAGAACTGCACCACTTGCTTGCCGTACGGGCCGAGGTCGCCGAGCTTGGAGCCACGTGAGCCGGTAAAGCTGAAGAACGGTACCGGTACCGGAATCGGGATGTTGATGCCGACCTGGCCGATATCGATTTCGCTCTGGAACTTGCGTGCTGCCGCGCCGCTTTGAGTAAACAGGCCGGTGCCGTTGCCGAACGGGTTGGCGTTGACCAGGGCGATGGCCTCGTCGAGGGTATCGACTTCCAGGGTCACCAGCACCGGGCCGAAGATTTCCTGGGTATACACCTGCATATCGGTCTTCACGCCCGAGAACAGGGTCGGGCCAACGAAGTTACCTTGCTCGTAACCCGGCACCTTGACGTCGCGGCCGTCCAGCTCAAGTTTGGCGCCTTCCTTGATACCGCTTTCGATCAGGCCCAGGACGCGCTCCTTGGCGCGCTTGGAAACCACCGGGCCAACGTCGGTGCCTGGCTCACAGCCGGCATTGACCTTGAGCTTGCTGGCGGCTGCCTTGATATCTGGCAGCCATTCGCGGGCCTTGCCCACCAGCACCGCCACCGAGGTGGCCATGCAGCGTTGGCCCGCCGCACCAAAGGCAGCCCCTACCAAAGCATTGATGGTTTGCGTACGGTTGGCATCGGGCAGCACCACCGCATGGTTCTTGGCGCCCATCATCGACTGCACGCGCTTGCCGTGTTGGCTACCGAGGTTGTAAACGTGGGTGCCGACTTCGGTTGAGCCGACGAAGGAAATCGCCTTGATGTCCTGGTGGGTGCAAATGGCATCCACCACCTGCTTGCCGCCGTGCACCACGTTCAGCACACCGGCCGGCACACCGGCTTCCAGCGCCAGCTCCACCAGCAGCATGGTCGACAGCGGGTCTTGTTCGGACGGTTTGAGCACGAAGGTGTTGCCGCAGACGATGGCCATGGGGAACATCCACAGCGGGATCATCGCCGGGAAGTTGAACGGGGTGATGCCGGCGCACACACCGATCGGCTGGCGCAGGGTGTAGGTGTCGACACCGCTTGCGACGTTTTCGGCAAATTCGCCCATCTGCAGGGTGCCGATGGAGGCGGCGTGCTCGACCACTTCCAGGCCGCGGAAAATATCGCCTTCAGCATCGGCCAGGGTTTTGCCTTGTTCGGCACTGAGCACCTGGGCAATGCGTTTGGTGTGTTCGCGGATCAGCGCCTGCAGCTTGAGCATGATGCGCATGCGCGCGCCGATCGGGGTGTCGCGCCAGGTCTGGAAGGCTCGGTGGGCCGCGGCCACGGCAGCGTCGACTTCCTCGACGGTGGCGAACGGTACGCGCGCCAGCACTTCCTGGCTGGCCGGGTTGACGATGTCGCGCCATTCGGTGGTTTTGGACTCGACCCACTGGCCGTCAATCAGCAGCTTCACCTGCTCGACCTTGGTGCTGTTAGGGGATTGCGGTGCGTTCATCTGCGTTCTCCTTGGAATTATTGTCGGGACGAGATCGCCAGCGCCGGGCAAACGCGAGGTGGCGTCCTGAGGCTTGTTTCGAGTATAGATGTGCAAACATCCAACAAGAACGCACAAAAAAACCGGATCATCATGCAAAAAGACCTCACATCCCTGAGCGCGCTCAACTGGGACGATTTGAAGTTCTTCCTTGAAGTGGCCCGCACCCGCAAGGCCAGCAGTGCCGCCAAACGGCTGAGTGTGGACTACACCACCGTGTCGCGGCGCATCAGCTCGCTGGAGGGCGCGCTGGGTACCTTGCTGTTCGAAAAGTCGCGGACCAACGGCTTTGTGTTGACCGCCGAGGGCCAGCGCTTGCTGGGTTATGCCGAATCGATCGAGAGCACGCTGCACATGGCCTGCGAGCAGGTGTCCGGGTCGGGTGTGGCGTTGTCGGGGCATGTGCGCATGGGCTGCACCGAGGGCTTTGGCAGCTTCTTCATCACCCCGCAGCTCAGTCATTTCGTCGATGCCTACCCGGCGATTTCGGTGGACATCCTGCCGCTGCCGCACTTCATCAGCCTGTCCAAACGCGAGGCGGACATCGTCATCGCGCTGGAGCGGCCGGAGCATGGGCCTTATGTGTGCTGCAAACTGTGCGACTACCGCTTGCGGCTGTATGCGACCCAAGACTACCTGGACAACCACGCGCCGATCCGCCAGGTGGCGGACTTGGCCAAACATCCGTTCATCAGTTACGTGGATGACCTGGCGTTCAGCTCCGAGCTGCTGTACCTGGCCAACCTCATCCCCAGCGCCAGCGCGCATTTGCGCAGCACCAGCGTGATCGCGCAGTACACCGCAGCGTTGCAGGGGCGAGGGTTGGCGATCTTGCCGTGCTTCCTCGCCGCGCAGGACCCTCGGCTGGTGACGGTGTTACCGGAGGAGATCGAGGTGACGCGCCAGTTCTGGATGTACTGCCGGGAGGACTTGAGAAAGTTGAAGCGGATTACCCTGTTGTGGGATTACATCCGAGGTGTGACGGAGACGAATGCGCCGTTGCTGATGGGTGACACACGCCAGATGCGCTTTGCTCAGGAATGATGGGGTTGCTGTGCAACCCCAAACCCTCCCGTCAGTAAGACGCCACCACGATAGACACGCGCCGGTTCTCGGTGCGCCCGGCACTGGTGCGGTTGTCCGCCACCGGCTGGGTACTGCCCAGGCCACGGCTCTGGATGTTCTGCGGCTGCATGCCGACCCCGACCAGCGCCTTGGTCACGCTCTGAGCGCGGCGTTCGGACAATTGCTGGTTATACGCCGCCTTGCCCGAGGCGTCGGCGTGCCCGTCCACCCGCACGCCCTGGATGCCAACGCTGAGCAGTGCCTTGCCAATGCGCTCGACAATCGCCTGGCTCTGGCCGTTGAGGCTGTCCAGGTCACTGCCGAACAGCACCTTGCCAGACAAGTCGTACGCCCAGCCTTCGTCGGTCGGGGTAAAGCCCTCGCGCTTGAGCACGGCAATCTGTTCGGGGGTAAGGCCCTTGGGAGGGGCGGTCTGGCAGCCAGTCAGTGCCAGCACGGCGAGCAACAAGGCCCACAGCGGGAAACGTAAAGCCTGTATCACGGGTTCAGCTCCTGTTCTTGATTTCGTTGGCGGACCGTTCCGTCTGCGCCACTTGCCAATGGCCACGGCGTTTACGCTTGGCCTGGTACATCGCCGCATCGGCGGCATTGAGAAGACTGGCGGGGTCAGCGCCGTCATCCGGGTAATAGGCAATACCGACACTCAGTGAGGTGGCGATACTGCGGCCACTGTCCAGCTGCACCGGCAGCTTCATGCTGGCAACGATCTTCTCGGCGATGTGTTCGGCGTCCTTGCGCGACTGCAAAGGTGTCAGCAGCACGGCGAACTCATCACCGCCCAGGCGCGCCACCAGGTCGTGTTCGCGCAACTGGGCGCGTACGCGGTCGGCCACGCTGATCAGAACCTCGTCGCCTACGGCATGGCCGAGGGTGTCGTTGATTTGCTTGAAGTGATCGCTGTCGAGGAACAGCAAGGCCAAGTGGTCCTGCTGCCGTGCAGCATTGCGCACGCTGCGGCTCAGGCGCCCCTCGAAGAAGGCCCGGTTGGGCAGGCCAGTCAGGCTATCGTGGCTGGCCTGGTGGGCCAGGCTCTGGTTTTCACTCTGCAGGTGGCTGTGCCACACCTCCAGTTCGTCCAGCAGGGCATTGAAGTCGTTACCCAGCTCGTTGAGCTCGGCAATCGGCGCTTCCGGCACACGCCGGTCGAAGCTGCGCTCGCGGCGGGCGGCGTGGGCGACACTGGCCAGGCCACGCAGCGGGCGGGTGATATCGCTGAGCAGGCGCCGCGACAGGTACTGGGCAGCCAAGGCGCTGAGGATGGTGCAGAACAGGATGCCGGCCAGACCGCTGAGCAGGAACAGCAACAGGCTACGGCCCTGGCCGACCAGTTCGATATGCCCGACCTGTTGTTGCTGGTGCAGGATCGGCAGGTTGACCGGCTCATCCAGCAACGCGGTGGCAACCTGCACTTCCAGTTGCGCGAGCATGTCGGTGTCGCCGCGTTGCCAGTGCGCCAACAGCTCGCCTTCGTCGTTGAAGACCTTGGCCTCAGCCACTTCCTCGGTACTGGCGATCAGCGCCAGCGATTCATTGGCGGCGGCGCTGTCATCGAACACCACCGCTGCCTCTACGGTGTAATTGATCGAGCGGGCAATCAGCTGCAGGTTTTGGTTGGCGTAGACACGCAGGGCGAGCACGCCCAGCAGGGTCAAGGAAATACCCGCCAGGCCCACGGCAAGCAAGGCGACGCTGAGGTGGCCACGGCCCAGCACCGAGCGCAGGGTGGGGCGCACGCTACGCTTGCGGGTCGGTTTCATGGCTGCACCGCCCGGCGCCGCGACAATTGCAACACACTGGGATGAATACGCACGCCAGAGCGCGCCACCGAGTCGAGGTTGACATCAAAGGCCACCTGCTGGTCGCTGACCCGCAGGCAGAACAGGCTGCCGACCGTGCAGGGGTCATCCGCCTCGCTGATGCTCAACACCGGATGGCCCCTGACACGCTGGAACAGCTGGTCGCGCTGGCCCTGGTCGAGCTTGCCGATATAGATGGCATCGCAGGCCTGGGCGACCTGGGTATCTTCTGCCAACAGGCGCCGCACCTGCAGGGGGCGACCGGATTCCTGGACATGGCCTTTGATCAGGTCATCGGCGTATTCGGTCGGACCGACCAGGCACAAGCGCAAGGGTGAGGGTTCTATAGGCCAGCGGGCGTAGCTGAAGATACCCAATACGACCTGGGTGACTGCCTGGGCGCGTTGTTGAGCCCGAGCGGCGGTTGTGGCGGAGTCTGCCTGGGCAGGGCCTGTGTAAAGGAACAGGGCGGCCAGCAATAGCGAAAGCGCACAGCTTGTCACTCGCCTTGCGGCCACGTGCATGTGGGGAGTCTCTTAAAATCCTTTCTCGAATTGGCGCAACGATAGCACAAGGCCGCTCCTACAAGGGACCGCGTTCGGTATCAGACTTGTTCCAGCATCAACCCTGAAATACGCCGCACCTTGCGCGCCACCGCTTCTTCAAAAATGCCCTGCCGAGGCTCGACCAGGCTGAAGCAGTGCTTGGCGCGGGTGATGCCGGTGTACACCAGTTCCTTGGTCAGCACCGGGTTGAGCGCATCCGGTAGCACCAGCGCCGTGTGGCTGAACTCCGAGCCCTGGGACTTGTGCACGGTCATGGCGAACACCGTTTCCACTTCGTTGAGCCGGCTGGGCAGGACGAAACGCACGCCGCCACTGCCATCGTTACGCGGGAAGGCCACGCGCAGCAGCGGCTCACCGCGCTCATCCGGCAAGTGCAGGGCGATGCCGATGTCACCGTTCATCAGGCCCAGGCCGTAATCGTTGCGGGTCACCAATACCGGGCGCCCTTCGTACCAGTGCTGCTGGCTGTCGATCAAGCCAGCATTGTGCAGCACCCGCGCCACCCGCTCGTTCAGGCCTTCGACGCCCCAGGCGCCACGACGCACTGCACACAGCAACTGGAAGTCCTCGAAGCTGTGCAGCACCTTGCCGGCCCATTGCTCCCACGCGGGGTCGTCAGCAGCGGTTTCGAGTGCTGGCCGATAGCGGCCAAGGGTACGCAGGTAGCTGCGGTAGCCTTGCGGGCCGTCGCTGCCGCGGTTGAGGCCATCGAGCAACAGGCGGTCGAAAGCACGGTCCTGCTCGTGCTTGAGTGCCAGGCTGTGCACGTCGGCGGGTGGCGTGGCCAGCAAGTTGCGCGCCGCATGGGAGTCCTGCCGGTTGACCAGCCGGGCCAGTTGGCCAATGCCGCTGCCTTCACCGAAGCGTCGCGAAAAACGCAGCATCACCACTTGCTGGGCCAGTGGATTGCGCTGTTCGTCGCCAGCCTTGAGGCCACTGCCGGCCAGTGACTCGCCACTGATCTGTTCCAGCCATGCTGCGGTCGCCGGCGAGTAATAGCCCTCTTCGGCATCCCGGCACAAGTCGCCCAGCACCGCGCCGGCTTCCACCGACGCCAACTGGTCCTTGTCGCCCAGTAGCACCAGGCGTGCCCGAGGCGGCAAGGCATCGAGCAGGTTGGCCATCATTTCCAGGTCGATCATCGATGCTTCGTCGACCACCAGCACATCCAATGGCAACGGGTTGCCAGCATGGTGGCGGAAGTGCCGGGAGCCCGGGCGGCTGCCGAGCAGACGATGCACGGTGCTGACTTCTGTGGGAATGTGCCCACGCACTTCGGCGCTGACCTGCAGGCGCTCGACCTGCTGGCCAATGGATTCGGTGAGGCGCGCAGCGGCCTTGCCGGTCGGCGCGGCCAAGCGGATGCGCAGCGGCCTGCCCTGCTCCACTGCCGGCCCTTGCAGCAAGGCCAGCAGGCGCACCACAGTGGTGGTCTTGCCCGTGCCGGGGCCACCCGTGATTATGCTGAAACCGGCACGGGTGGCCAGCGCGCAAGCGAGCTTCTGCCAGTCTACCTGGCCAGCTGGCGCACCACCGTCGAACAGCTGAGCCAGGCGATCGGTCAGGTCGGTCAGCGGCGCTTCGGCCTGGGTCAGGCGCTGGCGCAGGGTATGGTCGATACGCCGTTCATAGTTCCAGTAGCGGCGCAGGTACAGACGCTGGCCGCTGAGCACCAGTGGCCGCGCTTGCTGGCCTGGGCTATCGCCCTCGGCCACCAGCGCGCTGGCAGCGATGCGCTGGCGCCAGGCATTCAAATCGAGGTTGGCCAGCAGTTGCGAGGGAAGCAGCAAGGGGCCTGTCAGCGCATCGCCCTCCGGCGGCAACGACAGGGCGAAATCAGGCTCGGCCAAGGTCTGTTGCAGGTCGAGGCAGACATGCCCGTGCCCCAGTTGATGACTGGCCAGCGCCGCCGCCAGCAATAACAAGGGATCACTGCCGGGAGCGCGCTCTTCCAGGAACGACACGAATGCGCGGTCCAGCGCGCGCAGCCAGCCCCGTTCTACCCAGCGGTCGAGCAGTTGCAGCAGGTCACCGCTGTCATGCTGTGGTGCCAGCGCCAGCAGGTGCTCGGCGTGCAACGGCGTGGGCAACAGGTCGACAAGGCTTCGGCTCATTTCACGGCTCCGGCAAACAGGTCCTGCTGTACGGGTGGGTGCTCGCCACGGAACAGCGCATCGAGGCTTTCGATCAGCTCACGCGGTGGCTTGGCGTGATACACGCCATGGCCGCTACTGCTGGCACCACGCAGGAAGATGAACAGGGCACCGCCAACATGGCGGTCGTAATCGTAGTCCGGCAGGCGGGCACGCAACTGCCGGTGCAGGGCCAGCAGGTACAGCACGTACTGCAGGTCGTAGCGGTGCTCGATAATGGCCTTTTCCATGGTTTGGGTGTCGTAGGCCTGGATGTCCGGGCCCAGCCAGTTGGACTTGTAGTCGGTGACGTAGTAACGCCCGTCCAGCTCGAAGGCCAGGTCGATGAACCCTTTGAACATGCCGTTGAGCACGGTCGGCTGCGCCGCCGGGCGCGCCAGGCCGGGGTGGGTGTGGCGTGCGACAAGGCGGTCGAGTTTTTCAGCATCGACCTGGTGGCTGGCGAACCAGAACTCCATTTCGATCTGGTAATGATGCAACTGGCCCAGCATTACGCTCTGGTCGCTGCCTGGCAGCGGTAACGCCTCGCCCAGCAAGCGTTGCATCCACTGGCTCAGGGTGGGGATCCAGCCGGTCCAGTCGCGACGGTTGCAGCGCTGGCCAACGGTGCGCTCAATCAGCTGTGGGTTGCCGCTGACCTGGCTAAAGCCTTCACGACCCGCCCATTCCAGCAAGCCATGCAAGAAGGTGCCTGGGTTTGGCCCCCGCGGGAAACGGTGGATATCGCCGCTGTCAGCCGGGACCTCGCGCAACACCTGGGCATCGACCGCCTCGTCATCCAGCAGTTGCTGGGCCTGTGAGCTGTCGGCACCGAGGGTCTGGTCGCCTACGCGCAGGGCGCTGTAAGAAGCGATCCACCAGTGCTCGGCGGCCGCGCGGCGGGGCTTGCGTGCGGGCAGCAGCTCACGCTCGGCGTGCGGTACGCGATACGCCTGCTCATTGGCCTGCGGCAGGCCCGGGCAGGTAATGTGCGGGCATGTCGACGCCAACGCCTGCAACCAGTCCGTCAGCTGCTGCGAACCTGTCAGGGCAAGGCCGCCACCCAGCAGGTAACCCAATGCCGATCGGTGCAGCTGCGAACTCTTCTGGTTGCCACGCTTGAGGTCGGCGACCCCCAACCAGCACGCATGCTGGGCGCGGGTCAGGGCCACATAGAGCAGGCGCAGGTCTTCGGCCAGGCGCTCGTCGTCAGCGCGCTCGATCTGTTCCTGATCCGGGGTGAGGGTGAGGTGGGCGTTACCTTCGCTGTCATGCCAGGCCAGCGGCAGGCGGCTGCCGTCCACCGGCTTGCTGGTGCAGATGAACGGCAGGTAAACCAAGGGATACTCCAGGCCCTTGGACTTGTGGATGGTCACGACTTTGACCAACTGTTCGTCGCTTTCCAGGCGCAGGATCTGCTCTTCACCGGCCTGCCCGGAATTGGCGAGGTGCTCGGCCAGGTGGCGGATCAATGCCTGTTCGCCGTCCAGCTCACCAGCAGCCTGCTGCAGCAATTCGGCCAGGTGCAGCAGGTTGGTCAGTACCCGCTCGCCATCGCTGCGGCGGATCAGCGTGCGCGGCAGCTGGAAGTCATGCAGCAGGTGCCGCAGCATGGGCAACACGCCCTGGTGTTGCCAGGTATCGCGATAATGGCGAAAACGCATGACCCAGCCTTCCCAGACCCGCTCGTCCTGGTTCAGCTGGTCCAGCGCGGCCAATGACAGGCCCAGTGTAAGGCTGGCCAGTGCGGCCTTGAGCAGGCGCTCCGAGTCGGGCTCGGCGCAGGCCTTGAGCCAGGCCAGCAGGTCGTGGGCTTCCTGGGCGGCGAACACCGAGTCCTTGTCGGACAGGTACACACTGCGTACATCGCGCGCGGCCAGCTCGGCGCGGACCACCTGCGCTTCGTGGCCATCACGCACCAGGATGGCGATGTCCGAGGGCAGGCAGGGACGCAACTCGCCTTCGGCATTCTGGAAGCCTGCCGTGCCTTGCTGGCCACCATTGAGCAGCGCGACGATATGGCTGGCGCAGCTGGCTGCCAGCTGCTGGCGGTAGACACTGCTGGAAACCGGCTCTTCGCTTTCCAGTTGCCAGCACTGCAGGGCTGCACTGGTTTCGCCGTCAATCAGCAGCTGTTCGCCACGGCCCTTGGCGCGCACCTCGATGAACGGCAGCGGGTTGTCATCCGCCGCGCGGAACAGGAATGCTCCCCGCCCCGTTTCACGCACTTCGGCCTGCAGGAACACCTGGTTGACCGCTGCGACCATGGCCTTGCTGGACCGGTAGTTGGTGTCCAGGCTGTGCAGGCGGTCGCGGGTGGCGCGCCGTGCAGCGAGGTAGGTGTAGATGTCGGCACCACGGAAGGCGTAGATCGCCTGCTTGGGGTCTCCGATCATGAACAGGCCAGTGTCTGCGCGGTTTTCGCTGATCTGATAGATGCGCTCGAAAATGCCGTACTGAACCGGGTCGGTATCCTGGAATTCGTCGATCAGCGCTACCGGGAACTGCTCGCGGATCAAACCGGCCAAGCGCTCGCCGGCCTCGCTGGCCAAGGCGTGCTGCAGGCGCACGAGCATGTCGTCGAAGCCCATTTCCGCGCGCCGGCGCTTCTCTACTTCGAAACGTGCCGATACCCAGCTGGCAGCATGCTCAAGCAAGGGCGCATCCGGGCTGTCCAAGGCCTGCAATTGTTGCTGCAAGCTCTGCATGGCGTTGAGGCCGGGGTGCTCAGGCGGCTCACCCTTCCAGGCCTCGGCCATGCCCGCCGGGGTCAGGCGGGTAAAACCCGTGCCCAAGTCGAGGTCAACCAGCTGTTCATCACCCGCCCAGGCACAGAGCTTGTCGAACCAGGGCTCGAAGTAACGGGCCTGCATCTTGCGGCCGTCGACCTGCTTGGCGGCCAGCGCATCGCGGCAGATTTGCCGCAGTTGCTCGGCCCACTGCTCCCATGGCGCCTTGAGCCGGGCCAGCTGCTCGCCACGTTGCTGCAGCGATGCCTGGATCAATGCTGCCGGCTCTGGTCCATCCTGCTGAGCACGCACGCGGCCAAACAGTGGGCGAATGCGCGGCAGCAAAGCGTCGGGGCTACCCCAGTTGCCGCGCACCCAGGCCAGTGCATCGCCTTGCATGCCATAGCAAAAACGCCGCCAGTAATCGCGCATGACCTGGCCCAGCAACTCGCTGTGGTCGGTTTCCAGGGTCTGGGTGAACAGGCTGCCGCTGTCGAAGGCATGCTCGCGCAGCATGCGCTGACACCAGCCATGGATGGTCGATACCGCAGCTTCGTCCATCCACTGCACGGCGATTTCCAAGCGGCCGGCACAACGCGGCCAGGCTTCTTGCGGGTAATCATCACGCAATTGGTGCAACAGCGGGTCGGCGCCTTCCAGTTCGCCACGGAAGAACCGTGCAGCCTCAGCCAGGCGGGCGCGGATACGTTCGCGCAGCTCTTTGGTGGCAGCGTCGGTGAAGGTCACCACGAGTATCTGCGGTGGCAGCAACTCACGGTCGAAGCCTTGTTCGCCACCGTGGCCAAGGATCAGGCGCAGGTACAGCGCCGAAATGGTGAAGGTCTTGCCCGTGCCGGCGCTGGCCTCGATCAGCTGGCTGCCGTGCAGGGGGAAACTCAGTGCCAGGGGACGGTCCTGGGTCATGCGCCTTTCTCCGGGTTGCCCAGGGTCTGCCAAGGGGCGGTGAACAACGGGCGGTACAAGGTTTCGCACCAGCCTTCAAAGGTTTCGTCAGCCGTCAGTGCAGCAAAGTCGCGGAACTGGCGGGCCAGAGCGATGCTCTCACTTCGCTCGCCAAAGCTGGTGCGCTCGTCGCCTTCATAGGCACGGGCTGCGGCGGCCAAAGCCTTGTCGGCGTCGTCCTGGGCCAGCCAGGCGAACGCGGTCTTGGCCGCGACGGGCAGCGGCGCATTCATCGCCGCCTGACGGGCCACCAGCAGGTCGCCCAACAGCTGAGCAGCCTGTGCTTGCGGTAGCGGTGCAAGTAACAGGGTCAGGTCGCTGGCTACCAGTGCACTGTTGTAGGGATAGCCGGCCGCACAGGCGGCCAGGTGCGTAACCCAAGGTGCGATCAGACGATGCCACTTGAGGTTGTTGCGCCCGGCGCTGATTGTGTTGGGTACCGTGGTGATGCTGAGCAGGCTCTGGTCCTGAGCCTGGAACACCCGGCCCAACCAGCCTTCGAGACGGTGCTGAGCGTGCTCGAAATGCACCGGCAAAGCGCCCTCGACCAGCTGAGGCCAGCGTTGCAGCAGCTGTTGGTGACGTTGCAACAAATCGGGTAGCGGTTCGATCAACTCGCTTTGCAGCGATTCTCCGAAACCGGCCAGCGGCAGCAAACCGCAGGCCTGCAGGCGCCGGGCCTGGGCACGCAAGGCCTGTTCGGCATTGTCCGGCTCGGCCAAGGCTGCGCCAAGCAGGCTTTCACTGGCGCCATAGCGTTGCAGCGTATCGAGGACGAAGGGTTCTTCGTCCGGGGTTGGTGCTTCCAGCGCTTCAAAGTACACCTTCAAGCGCTGGCTGAAAAAGTGCCGTACCGGATGGCGCAGAAAGTCATTCAGTTGGGTCAAGCTCAGGGCTTCATCATCTAGGTATGGCGGCAGGCCGGGCTCGCCCTGTTCATCTGTCTCGCCATGCTGGTGCAGCAGTTGCCATTCATGGGCAAAGCTGAACAACGGGCTGCCTTTCTGGAAGTAGCGTGCGCTGAACGGCTGCAAGGGATGCTCCTGAGTCAGAGCGTGCAGCAGTTGCTCGCCCGGTTCGGCTGGCTGCCCCTGCTGCGTGCCGGCCAGATGCCACCCCGTGGCGATGTGATCGCGCAACTGGCCGATCAGTACCGAGGCCGGGCGTTCGCTATTGTCACGGATACTGCGCCCGACCCAACTGACATACAGCTGGTCGCGTGCCGACAACAGCGCCTCCAGCAGCAGGTAACGGTCGTCTTCGCGGCGAGAGCGGTCACCGGGGCGGTAGTCGCTGGCCATCAAGTCGAAGTCCAGCGGTTGCTGGGCGCGCGGGTAGTCGCCATCGTTCATGCCCAGCAGGCAAACCACCCGGAACGGGATGGCGCGCATGGGCATCAGGGTGCAGAAGTTCACCGAGCCGGCTAAGAAGCGCTGTGACAGCTTGCCCTGATCGAGGCCCGACAGCCAGGCTTCACGCACCACGGTCAGCGGCAACGGGTCTTGCAGGCCAACGGTCTCGCACACTTCAAGCCAGCTATCGCGCAGATCTTGCAGTTGCATCAGCAGGTACTCGTCACGCTCGCCCTCGGCCAGGAAAAACACCTGTAGCAAAGCATGCAGGCGCTCGCCCCACTGCGTGACGGTGGCGGGCTCGGACAAGGCCTGACAGGCGACTTCGAGCGCATCGAGCAGCGCGACCAGTGGGCCGATCAGTGCAGCGTCCAGGCCACCGATTTCATCGTAGGGTTCAATGCCGTCACAGGCCACGCCCACACCCACTGCATAGCCCAGCAGCATACGCCGCAGGCCGAAGCGCCAACTGTTCTGTTCGAGCCCGGCGGGCAAACCAAGACTGGCCCGCTGCTCGGCGTTGAGGCCCCAGCGGATGCCGGCCCCCTCGATCCAGCGGTGTAGCGTGGGCAGGTCGTTTTCGCGAATGCCAAAGCGAGCGCGCACTGCCGGCACGTCCAGCAGGTCGAGCACTTCGCTGACCGCGAAACGGCTGTCTGGCAGTTTGAGCAAGTGCTCAAGAGCGATCAGCAAAGGTTCGCGGCCGCGCTGGCCCTGGTCGGTCAGGGTGAACGGGATGTAGCGCGGGTCGTTGCGCTGCAACTGGCCAAAGACAGCGCGGAGGTGCGGCGCGTAAGTGTCGATGGCCGGTAGCATGACGATCACGTCACGCGGGCGCAAAGTTGCGTCGGCGCTGAAGCGGGCCAACAGTTGGTCGTGGAGGATTTCCACTTCACGTTGCGGGCTATGGGCGATGTGGAAGCGGATCGAGCAATCCTTTGCAGTGTCCACGGGCGGCCACAGCTCACGGGTTTCGGTGAGCGGGCGCAACTCCAGGATGTCGTCCTGCAATTGATTGAGCAGCGTGGTGGGCGAACCGTCACTGAACAGGTCGATGCGGCCATCGCTGAACACGCCCTGGTAGCTGCCCGGGTCGTCGTAGCTGTCGAGCAGGTTGATGTAGTCGCGGCCTTGTTTGCCCCAGGCGGCCAGCAACGGATGGGCATGCTGGTGCAACGACTGGTCATCCAGTTGCAGGGGCATGCCCTGCTTGCGTTGCTGGCGTTTGTACTGGTGGCGTAACAGGTCCTTGTCGGCAACGATGTCGGCCCAGTGGTGGCGGCATGGGTTATGAACGCACAACAGCACCTGGCTGAAACGCGCCAGACCGGCCAGTGCTTCCAGGGCCTGGGCGGGTAGTGAGGAGATGCCAAACACGATCACCCGCGGTGGCAGCCCTGCAGGTGCCTGCTCCAGGCTGTTGATCCGCTCGATGAAGCGTTGGTGAACCCCGGCACGGCTCTGCGCCATACCCTGCTCGCCAACATCTTCCAGTAATGCTCGCCACAACTCGGCTTGCCAACGGTTGCCCGGCGGCAGCGCTTTGCGCTCGCCACGGGCGGTGTTGAGGACATGCTCGCCTGCGGCCCAGTCCTTGAGCCAGTCGGCGCGGTAGACCTGGTACTGGTCGAATAGGTCCGCTAGCCGTTCGGCTAGCTGATAGCGCTTGCGCAGGTCGCTGTCGTCGGTAAGGAAGCGCCGCAGCGGCTCGAAATGGGGGCGTTCGATCAGGGCGGGTAACAGGCGCATCAGGCGCCAAGTGAGTGGGGCCTTGTCGAGCAGAGAAACTTCGGGAATTTCGTCACGGCCCAGCACGCTGCGGTATAGCTGCCACATGAAGCTACCGGGTAGTTGCACATCGATTGCGGCGGCGATGCCACAGCCGCCCAGGTCATCTTCCAGCGGGTCTTCGGCCAGGGCCAACTTGAGCCATTGGGCGATGCCATTGCTTTGCACCAAGGCTATTTCGTTTTCCAGCGGCGCCAGGGGATAGCGACGCATCCAGCTCACTACCAGGCTGCGCAGGTCGTCGAGGCGGTTGCCGTGGACGATCATGAAGCCGGGGTGGAGAGTGGTAGTAGCCATAGTGCATTCCCTGGGAGCGGTTGATTCCGGTGCAAAACCATATCACGAGGCATGCCTTGGACCATGGCATGCATGGAGACAAATCTTTTTCTGGCCC
>NZ_BCBQ01000070.1:0-34291 GCF_001320885.1 Pseudomonas sp. NBRC 111140 | reverse complement strand
GGCGCTGGTGCTGCTGGCGGTGATCGGTATCGTCAGCCTGTGGACCCCCATCGCCTACCCGCAAATCGCCGACCGCTGGTTCAGCATGCCAAACCTGCTCTGGTTCATGCCGGTGCCGCTGCTGGTGCTGGTGACCTTCTACGGGCTGCTGAAGGCGGTAGCGCGCAATGCACACTACACGCCGTTCCTGCTCACCCTGGTGTTGATCTTCCTGGGTTACAGTGGCCTGGGCATCAGCCTGTGGCCGAACATCATCCCGCCGTCGATCTCGATCTGGGAGGCCGCAGCGCCCCCGCAAAGCCAAGGTTTCATGCTGGTGGGCACCCTGTTCATCCTGCCGTTCATCCTGATGTACACCTTCTGGAGCTACTACGTGTTCCGCGGCAAGGTGACCCACGAAGACGGTTATCACTAGGAGGGCCGCATGATGACGGGCAAACATGGCTTGGAAGACAAGAAACCGCTGTGGCAGCGGCTGGGTTGGCTGCTGCTGATTTGGGCGATGAGTGTTGCCGCGCTGGGCGTGGCGGCATGGGTGATGCGGCTGTTCATGGGGGCTGCGGGATTGACCACCCATTGAGAGCAGCGGGGGCGCCTGTGGGAGCGGGCGTGCCCGCGAAGCAGGCATCGCGATAGATGGCACCGGCTTCGCCGGTGTTCGCGGGCAAGCCCGCTCCCACAGGGGCGGCGCGGGCTCTTATTTGCGGGCTTTCAGAATGACGAACTTGGGCGTAGCCGCCACCTGCTCAACCCCTCGGAACAACCGCGCCAGCTTGCTGTGATAGCCCAGGTGGCGGTTGCCCACGATGTACAGCGCCCCACCCACCACCAGCGCTTCTCGCGCCTGCTGGAACATGCGCCAGGCAAGGAAGTCCCCCACCACCTGCTGCTGGTGGAACGGCGGGTTGCATAGCACCACGTCCAGCGATTGTTTCTCTACCCCGGCCAACCCATCGGCCGCGACGAAATTGGCGGCACGTTCGCCCAGTGCAGCTCGCCAGTTCTCCTGCGCTGATTGCACGGCCATGTACGACTCATCGACCAAGGTGTACTCAGCGTCCGGGTTGCCCAGGGCGCTGGCAATCGCCAGCACGCCGTTGCCGCAGCCCAGGTCCGCTACCCGCGCGTTGCCCAGGTCGCGGGGCAAGTGGGGCAGGAACGCCCTTGTGCCGATATCCAAGCCCTCACGGCAAAACACGTTGGCGTGGTTGACCAACTCCAGCACCGGCGCGTCGAGGTGGTAGCGGCTAGGGTAGGGTGAGCGGGCGAGCGGGCGTTCGGCCACCGTTGCGGTCAGCAAGCGGGCCTTTTTCTGTGCCAGCGAAGCCTGCACAGGGCCGATGTACTTCTCCATCAGGTCACCGGCCGCCCGTGGAAGGTGCTTGATCATGGCCCCGGCAATCACCTGCGCGCCAGGCGCCAGGTGGCCCTGCAAGCGGATCAGTTGTTCTTCAAGCAGGGCCAGGGTCTTGGGCACGCGTACCAGCACTCGGTCGAAGAGGCCTTGCCAGTGCTCGCTGGCCGGTACGAACGGCACGCTATCGAACGTCAAACCGTTGCGCGTCAGGTTCTTTTCCAGGCCAAGGTGCGCCAGATGTGAGTCACCGCTGCTGACCACCTGCAGGCGGCCCGCCAGGCTGACGGCCAGGGCGCCGAAGCTGTCATTGAGCACCAGTACCCGGCAGTTGGCGTCAGGGGCCTGTTCGTGCAACTGCGCAAGCAGGTACTCGTCGGCGGCATCGAAGGCCTGCAGCGGGTCGTTGGCCTGCTCCGGCTGGCGGATCAGGTCGAGTTCGGCGTAGGGGGTGGTCAACAGGGGCATGGCGTCTGGCTCGGGTACGAAACTGCCCGTTGCGGTTCGCTCCGGGCTTTGCCGGGCGATTCTACAGGGCTTTGCCCAAGGTCGCAGGTGTGAAGGTCAGATCCAGCCACGCAGGGCGGCGATGGCGATGGCGCCAGCCTTGTTGGCAGCGTTGGTCTTGGTGATCACGCTGCGGATGTGGAAGTTCACCGTGCTTTGCGAAAGCGACAGGATGCAGGCAACGTCGGCAGCGGTCTTGCCGGCAGCCGACCATTTCAGCACTTCTAGTTCACGCTCGCTCATTCTTGGTTGAGGTGGGCACAGTGCGTTCAGGTGGTGTTCGCCAAGCACGGCATGCAGGGTATGGCACAGCCACTGGACGCTGCCGGCCTTGTCATAAAGCTCGACGATGTCGATCTTTTCGGCAGGCCTGGCCACGCTGATCTGGCTTTCGTTGTGCTGCAGGTCGTGCAGTGATTGCGTCCAGCCGTGACGCAAGCCGTGCTGACAGGCCGCTTCGCGAAATTGAGGGGCGTCTCGGTATAGGTCGTCAGTCCATAGTACGGGGGTGGTCGAACTGTGACTCATGTGCGCTGCCGGGTCCTGCTTGTAGAAATCGTCGCGCTGATAGCGCTCGATCCACTCACTTGGGTAGTTGCTGTAGAGGTACAGCCTTGGTGTTTGCGTGGCGATCTGGATGCGGATATTCAGCCCAAGGTAATCCATGCCCAGCTCCTGAGCCAGATGGACTGCGATGTCGAACAGCTTCTGCGGGTTGCGCTCGCTGACGAACGCATGAAGATGCTCGGGTTTCCAGTGAAGCATCGAGACAATCCTCGGGGTGTAGGATCCAATCCATTTGGGTACCCGATGATTGTAGGAAAGTCCTACCTTAGTGTTGGGATTTTTTTGTTATAGCACTTAGGGTTTTCTGCCAGTTCGGCACGATCCCCCCTGGTGAGGCCCTACAAAGCGGTGGTTTTTATCCAAGCCACTTTAAGCGACACTGTGCACACGCCAACCCTGGAGCCCGATATGACCGCTAGCGCCGAAAAGTTCACCCGCCAGACCCTGCTCGATGTTCAGCCGCTGACGCCGAACCTCTTCAGCCTGCGGGTTACGCGCGATGCGGGGTTCCGCTTTCGTTCCGGTCAGTTCGCCCGCCTTGGCGTGACCAAGGCCGATGGCAGCGTGGTGTGGCGCGCCTATTCAATGGTCAGCGCGCCCCATGATGAGCATCTGGACTTTTTCTCCATCGTGGTACCCGGTGGCGAGTTCACCAGCGAGCTTAGCCGGCTGGGTGCGGGCGATACCTTGCTGATCGACCGTCAGGCTTTCGGTTTCCTCACCCTCGACCGTTTCGTCGGTGGTCGCGACCTGTGGCTGCTGGCCACGGGCACGGGCATTGCGCCGTTCATGTCGATCCTGCAGGACTTCGAGGCTTGGGAGCGTTTCGACAACATCAAGCTGGTGTACTCGGTGCGCGAAGCCAAAGAGCTGGCCTACGTAGATGAAATCGCCGGGCTGGAGCAACGCGAGTACCTGGCGGAGCATGCGGGCAAGTTGCAGTTCATTCCGGTGGTGACCCGTGAACAACACCCAGGGGCGTTGAACCAGCGCATTACCACGTTGATCGAGAATGGTGAACTGGAGAAGGCGGCGGGGCTGGCGCTGTCGCCAGAGCATTCACGGGTGATGCTGTGCGGTAACCCGGAAATGATCGACGAAACCCGTAAAGTGCTGAAAGCGCGTGACCTGCAACTGAGCCTGAGCAAGCGGCCAGGGCAGGTAGCGGTCGAAAACTACTGGTAAGGCCAGGGGGCTGCAAGGCAGCCCCCTGCTACCTCACGGCAAGCGATTCTGATTCTGCGTCTTGAGCAAGTCGCGAATCTCGGTCAGCAGTGTCTCTTCAGCCGAAGGCACCGGCGGCGTAGTCGGCGCCACGGCTTCCTCACGCTTGAGCCTGTTGATCGCCTTCACCCCCATGAAGATGGCAAAGGCCACGATCACGAAGTCGATCACGGTCTGGATGAACTTGCCATATGCCAGCACTACCGCTGGTACGTCACCTTCGGCAGCCTTCAGGGTAATGGCCAGGTCGCTGAAGTCCACACCACCGATCAGCAGGCCCAGTGGTGGCATGATCACGTCACCGACGAAGGACGAGACGATCTTGCCGAAGGCCGCGCCGATGATGATACCGACCGCCATGTCGACGACATTGCCTTTGACCGCGAAAGCCTTGAACTCGTTGAGCATGCCCATGTTTGGTTCCTTGTAACAAAAGGTAAGGTTAACGCAGTGTAAGCCACTAAAACGCTTCATGCGTTGTGTTCAGGGCTACTGACTGCAGTTAGAACGAATAGTTTTGTCGCATCCCGAAGCGTTCGAGACACGTCCTGCTCGGCTATCATGGCGATTTTTTCCAGGAGACCCCACCCATGGCCAAGGCCAAGCGCTTGTATGGCTGCACCGAGTGCGGCGCGACCTTCCCCAAATGGGCCGGCCAGTGCGGCGAATGCGGGGCCTGGAACACGCTGGTCGAAACCATGATCGAAAGCGGCGGCGCCGCAGCGCCCAGCAGCGGCCGCGCGGGTTGGACCGGGCAGCAGGCACAGATCAAGACCTTGGCCGAAGTCAGCGTCGAGGAAATCCCGCGCTTCACCACCAGCAGCACTGAACTTGACCGCGTACTGGGCGGTGGCCTGGTGGATGGCTCTGTGGTGCTGATTGGTGGTGACCCCGGTATCGGCAAGTCGACCATTTTGTTGCAAACGTTGTGCAACATCGCCGTCGGCATGCCGGCGCTGTATGTCACCGGTGAGGAGTCGCAGCAACAGGTCGCCATGCGCTCACGGCGGCTGGGCCTGCCCCAGGACCAACTCAAGGTAATGACCGAAACCTGCATCGAGACGATCATTGCCACGGCACGCGTCGAGAAGCCCAGGGTCATGGTCATCGACTCGATCCAGACCATTTTCACCGAGCAGCTGCAATCGGCCCCCGGCGGCGTGGCCCAGGTGCGCGAAAGCACGGCGTTGCTGGTGCGTTACGCCAAGCAGAGCGGTACGGCGATCTTCCTGGTTGGCCACGTCACCAAGGAAGGCTCGCTGGCTGGTCCGCGGGTATTGGAGCACATGGTCGATACCGTGCTGTATTTCGAAGGCGAGTCCGATGGCCGTCTGCGCTTGTTACGGGCGGTGAAGAACCGTTTTGGCGCGGTCAACGAGCTGGGCGTGTTCGGCATGACCGACCGTGGCCTTAAAGAAGTGTCCAACCCGTCGGCGATCTTCCTCAACCGTACCCAGGAAGAAGTGCCAGGCAGCGTGGTGATGGCTACCTGGGAGGGCACCCGGCCAATGCTGGTTGAAGTGCAGGCGCTGGTCGACGATAGCCATCTGGCCAATCCGCGGCGGGTAACCCTGGGCCTGGACCAGAACCGCCTGGCCATGTTGCTGGCGGTGCTGCACCGTCATGGCGGTATTCCTACCCATGACCAGGACGTGTTCCTCAACGTGGTGGGCGGGGTGAAGGTGCTGGAAACGGCTTCGGACCTGGCGCTGCTGGCGGCGGTCATGTCCAGCCTGCGCAATCGGCCGCTGGCCCATGGTCTGCTGGTGTTTGGCGAGATCGGCCTGTCGGGTGAGGTGCGGCCGGTGCCCAGTGGCCAGGAGCGCTTGAAGGAAGCGGCCAAGCACGGCTTCAAGCGGGCCATCGTGCCCAAGGGCAATGCGCCGAAAGAGCCACCGGCGGGGTTGCAGGTGATTGCCGTGACCCGGCTGGAGCAAGCCCTGGATGCATTGTTCGAGTAACTTGTAGCCTGTTCTGGCCCTATCGACGGCAATAGGCCAGAACAGGCAAACGAAAAAGGGGCCGATGATGCGCATCGGCCCCCTCCACCTCACCGCTCAGTCAGCAGTCAATGCTCGGCAACCGCTGCGCGCCTGACCGTTTCATTGCCATGCTCGTCCAGCTCCAGCATCGGCACTTCGTTACCCTCGGCATCGAACAGCTTGCCGTCCTTGAAGTAGTCGCCATCACGCAGCGCGGAAATGTCCGAATACTGGATGGTGCGCTCGTACGCCGCAGCGAACACCGACTGGTTTTCCGAGTTGCCGGTGGTGAAGTGGTTGAAGATCAGGTTCAGCAAGATGGCCATGATCGCCGCCGAGCTGATGCCCGAGTGGAAGATGGTCTCGAACCAGTTCGGGAAGTGGTGGTAGAAGGTCGGCGCGGCAATCGGGATCATGCCGAAGCCCAGCGAGGCCGCGACGATGATCAGGTTGACGTTGTTCTTGTAGCTGACCTTGGACAAAGTACGGATACCGCTGGCCGCCACGGTGCCGAACAGCACGATGCCAGCGCCACCCAGTACCGGGGTAGGCACGGCGGCAATCACCCGGCCCATGATCGGCAGCAGGCCGAGTACCACCAGAATCACACCACCGGTGGCCACCACGTAGCGGCTCTTGACCCCGGTCACGGCCACCAGGCCGACGTTCTGGGCGAACGCGCTCTGGGTGAACGAGCCGAAGATCGGTGCCAGGATGCTCGATGCCATGTCGGCACGCAGGCCGTTGCCCAGGCGCTTGGAGTCAACCTTGGTGTCGATGATTTCACCCACAGCGAGGATGTCGGCCGAAGTTTCCACCAGGGTTACCATGATCACGATGCACATCGACAGGATCGCGGCGATGTGAAACTCCGGCATGCCGAAGTGGAACGGCGTGGGGAAGGCCAGCATCGGGCCTTCGGTGACCTTGCTGAAGTCGGCCATGCCCAGCGACCAGGCGATCAGTGTGCCGATCACCATGGCCAGCAGGATCGACAGGCGCGAAATGGTCGCGCTGCCCAGCTTGCTCAACAGCAGCACGATGGCGAAGGTCAACCCGGCCAAGCCGATGTTGGCCACGCTGCCGAACTCTGGCGAGGCGCTGTTGCCACCCATCACCCAGCGTGCGGCCACTGGCATCAGGGTCAGGCCGATGGTGGTGATGACGATGCCGGTCACCAGGGGAGGGAAGAACTTGGTGATGCGCGAGAACACCGGGGTGATCAGGAAGCCGATCAGCGACGCCGCCATGACCGCGCCAAGCACGCCAGGCAGGCCACCGCCGCCCTCGCTGCTGAGGATCGCACCCATGGTCGCCACACCGGCGAACGACACGCCCTGCACCAGCGGCAACTGGCAGCCGAAGAACGGCAGGCCAAGGGTTTGCAATAGGGTGGCCAGGCCACCGGCAAACAGCGAGGCGGCGATCAGCATGCCGATTTCGGCACCGTTCAGGCCCGCGGCCTGCCCCAGGATCAGGGGTACCGCGACGATCCCCCCGTACATGGTCAACACATGCTGCAGACCATAAGCCAGGTTGGCACCAAGGCCGAGGTTTTCATCCTCGGGGCGCTTGGCGGGAGACGTGCTAGGGGACGTAGTCATGGAGCAGGCTCTCTGTTTATTGTTGTGCCGCTACTGTAGACACTTACCTCAAATGATTGCCACAAGAATTGTATACAATATTTTGATCGGAGCGCGCACAGATACGACCGCATGGGGTGCTAAATCCCAATGCAGAAGGCGTACCAACTTGTCAGAAGCTGTATTGGAAAGCTGTGTACAAAGTTCTGCTACCCAGGCTTAAAGCTGTCTGGGTAGACAGGAAACACTCGGTGGGAATGATATTAGCTAGCTAAGAGATTTCATTATTCGATGAGTTCGCGCAGCTCGCGCATCATTTCGGTGCTGTCGGCCACGTTCAATTCCACAAGACGGTGCAAATGGCTCATCGAATCGATGTCGATGTACAGGCAGATGAAGCCCAGCCGGCTCGGTTCTTCGTGGCGCAGTTCGACCTGCATCTGCACCTCGGTCACTTCGTCGTTGAGCACGATGTAGGCTTCGAAATCCTGGCTCAGGTCGGGATCCCAGGTTTTCGGGCTTTCGACCAGCAGGCCTTTGAGGGACAGGTCGAGCAGTTTCACCTCCCAGCAACGTTCGCCCTGGCAAAGCCTGGTCGGGGCGTCGAACTGGATACGCTGGAAACGGCGGCGTTCGTCGTGATCGCTCATGGCATGGATCCTTGGGTAGGTCCTAAGGTGACATCCTGACTATAGTTAGAATGTTATGTGCATCAGGTACCGCAATCTGGCCGCAGAGGCTCTAGACCAAAGCAAGTGTGGCAATGCGCGATGACTCGCCCTAGACTCGGTGGGCGGTCTTTCCAATCCACCAGCTGGAAGCTAACCATGAACAACAATAATAGCCTGCTACGCCACATTCCGTGGTTGGCGCTGGCAGTCATAGGGGCCTGCGCGCTGGGTGTGGTTGCCCTGCGTCGCGGCGAGGCAATCAACGCCTTGTGGATCGTGGTCGCGGCGGTGGCCATTTACCTGGTTGCCTACCGTTACTACAGCTTGTTCATCGCCACCAAGGTGATGCAACTCGACCCTCGCCGTGCCACCCCGGCGGTGCTCAACAACGACGGTCTGGACTACGTTCCGACCAACAAACACATTCTTTTCGGTCACCACTTCGCCGCCATCGCGGGCGCAGGCCCCTTGGTCGGCCCGGTACTTGCCGCGCAAATGGGCTACTTGCCCGGCACGTTGTGGCTGATTGCCGGCGTGGTGCTGGCCGGTGCGGTGCAGGACTTCATGGTCCTGTTCATGTCTACCCGCCGCAATGGTCGCTCGCTGGGCGACATGGTGCGCGAGGAGATGGGCCGCATTCCGGGGACCATCGCCCTGTTCGGCTGCTTCCTGATCATGATCATCATCCTCGCGGTGTTGGCGTTGATCGTGGTCAAGGCCCTCGCCGAAAGCCCGTGGGGCATGTTCACGGTGATGGCGACCATCCCGATCGCGATGTTCATGGGCATCTACATGCGCTACATCCGCCCGGGCCGCATTGGCGAGATCTCGGTGGTTGGCGTGGTGCTGCTGCTGGCGTCTATCTGGCTGGGCGGCGTGATCGCTGCGGACCCGGTATGGGGCCCGGCGTTCACCTTCACCGGGGTGCAGATCACCTGGATGCTGGTGGGCTACGGCTTTGTCGCCGCCGTGCTGCCGGTCTGGCTGGTGCTGGCACCACGTGACTACCTGTCGACCTTCCTCAAGATCGGCACCATCGTGGGCCTGGCCATCGGTATCCTGATCATTGCCCCCGAGCTGAAAATGCCGGCGCTGACCCAGTTCACCGACGGCACGGGCCCTGTGTGGAAGGGCACCCTGTTCCCGTTCCTGTTCATCACCATTGCCTGTGGTGCGGTGTCCGGCTTCCACGCGCTGATTTCCTCGGGGACCACCCCCAAGCTGCTGGATAACGAAACCAACGCCCGCTACATCGGCTACGGTGGCATGCTGATGGAATCGTTCGTCGCCATCATGGCCATGGTCGCCGCTTCGGTGATCGAGCCTGGCGTGTACTTCGCCATGAACAGCCCGGCTGCCGTGGTCGGTGCAGACGTAGCGTCGGTGGCGCAGACAGTCAGCAGCTGGGGCTTCCTGATTACACCCGAGCAGCTTGAAGCCGTCGCCCGTGACATCGGCGAGCACACCATCCTGGCCCGTGCTGGTGGTGCGCCTACCCTGGCGGTCGGTATCGCGCAGATCCTGCACCAGGTGTTGCCAGGTGAAAACACCATGGCCTTCTGGTACCACTTCGCGATCCTGTTCGAGGCGCTGTTCATCCTCACCGCAGTGGACGCCGGTACCCGAGCCGGGCGCTTCATGCTGCAGGACCTGCTGGGCAGCTTCGTGCCAGCACTCAAACGCACTGAATCGTGGGGTGCCAACCTGCTCGCCACTGCTGGCTGCGTGGCACTCTGGGGCTACCTGCTTTACCAGGGCGTGATCGACCCGCTGGGCGGCATCAACACCCTGTGGCCGCTGTTTGGCATCTCCAACCAGATGCTGGCCGGTATCGCCTTGATGCTCGGTACCGTGGTGCTGATCAAGATGAAGCGTCAGCGCTACATCTGGGTCACCCTGCTGCCGGCCGTCTGGCTGCTGATCTGCACCACTGCTGCTGGCCTGATCAAGCTGTTCGACCCGAACCCGGCGGTTGGCTTCCTGGCCCTGGCCAAGAAGTACAGCACCGCGCTGGACGCAGGCCAAGTGCTGGCCCCGGCCAAGGACATCGGGCAGATGCAGCACGTGATCTTCAACGCCTACACCAACGCGGGCCTGACGATTCTGTTCCTGCTGGTGGTCTTCAGCATCCTGTTCTTCGCCATCAAGGTCGGCTACGCCGCCCTGGGCCGCAAGGAGCGCACCGACAAGGAAACCCCGTTCCAGGCGTTGCCTGACGCGTAATCGAGAGGACTGCAGTTATGTTCAACGACTTGGGTCGACTAGGAAAATACCTGGGGCAGGCAGCCCGCCTGATGGTCGGTATGCCCGACTACGACAACTATGTCGAGCACATGCAGAAGACGCACCCGGACAAGCCGGTGATGAGCTACGAAGCGTTCTTCCGCGAACGGCAAGAAGCGCGTTACGGCGGCAAGTCCGGGCCCAAGTGCTGTTGAGCCTGCGACACGTGTGAACCTGTGGGAGCCTGGGTAACCGGCTCCCACAGTCATTTTCAGATTCAGGAGACTTTCTGCGTGCAGACGCCTATTCCCGTAACCGTCCTCACGGGCTTCCTCGGTGCCGGCAAGACCACCTTGCTCAAGCACATGCTCAAGGCCGAGCACGGCCTGAAGCTCGCGGTGATCGAAAACGAATTCAGTGAGGCCGGCATTGACAGCCAATTGCTGGGCGACCAGCCGGTGCAGGTGATGACCCTGGCCAACGGTTGTGTGTGTTGCAGCATCCATGGCGACCTGACTCGCGCCCTGTACCTGCTGATCGAGCGCCTGGATGCCGGGGAAATCGCCTTCGACCGCCTGGTGATCGAATGTACCGGCCTGGCCGACCCGGCGCCGGTAGCGCAAACCTTCTTCATCGACGAGGAACTGCGTGAGCGCTACATCCTCGACGGCATCATCACCCTGGTCGATGCCGCGCATGCCGAACTGCACCTGACCCAGACCATCGCTCAGGCCCAGGTCGGCTTTGCCGATCGCTTGCTGCTGAGCAAGACAGACTTGGTCGAGCCGGCTGCGGTAGACGCGCTGCGCGAGCGCCTGGCCCGCATCAATGGTCGGGCCGCGATCCGGGTGGTTGAACACGGATGCATCGACCTGGCTGAACTACTGGATGTGCGAGGTTTCAACCTCAACCCTGACCTGGGTGCGAACTTGAAACTGACACTGCGCCCGGTGCTCAAACCCGCCACGCCGGACCGTATCTCCACGATGGTGCTGCGCACGGACACTGCGTTGGATATCGATCGCCTCAGCGGCTTCATGAACGAACTGCTGGAAACCCACGGCACACAACTGTTGCGCTACAAGGGCGTGCTGAACATTGCCGGCGAAGAGCGCAAGCTGGTATTCCAAGGTGTGCTCAAGCTCTATGGCTTCGATTGGGACGCCGAGTGGGGCGCTGGCGAAACGCGCGAGAGTGTGATGGTGTTCATCGCCGATGAATTACCCGAAGCTACGATTCGGGCTGGCTTCGAGGCGTTGGCTGCGGGCTGAGCCGCCGCGGCGTCTGCGCTGCGAACCACTGCGGCCAGGAGCTGCGGTGGCGGGTTTCGACCTCGATGCACGGGATCAGCCGCTCGGTCAGCACGGCAGTTTGCCGCACGGCTTTGGCGGTGCGGTACTTGACGCTGTGGATGCACTCGCGGTCGCCGAACTCGCAGCGGTTCAGGGCGGTTCCACCGCAGGGGCCATTGGCCAGGCCTTTGGGGCAGGTTTCTGGGCAGACGTACAAGGTATCTTCGAGGCGGCAGCGGCCACAGGTATCGCAACCCACCAGTGGCCGTTTCACAGCACGCTCCACCTTGTGCAGCACCAGTGCGCCAAGGCGCGTAGCCCATAGAGGCTGGCGCACCGCCCAGCCAAATGCCTTGCTCAGGCCGTTGCGGCGGCTGAACAGCAGTGAATGCATGCCGTGCATCAGGTGATAGCGCGCTTTCTCCTTGAACGTGGCATCGACCTGTGACTCGCCCTGGCGCCAGCTCGCCTGCGGCGGATGGAAGATCACTGCCGGCAGGCCGGGCATCTGCCAGCTGGCCTGCCAGGCGGGCGCCCATTGCTCCAGCGTGTGAACCCGGGTTTGCCAGTGCTCGATACGGGCTTCCAGGGCCAGCAACTGCTTGAGTTCGTGCACCCCTGAGAGGTGCACACCGGCGTAGCCCATCAGCTTTACACCGATGATCTGCAAGGCCAGGCGGTCAACACTGCGCGCCTGGGCAAATACCTTGGACAGCGCGGTCTCCGCTTCGAGCATGTCGCGCATGGACGGGGTGACGGTGACGCCGGCCACATGGTCGAGCATCGTCGCGCGCCCGTGGGTGAGGCTCATGAGGCAGGCCAGCATGGGCTTGGGCGTGGGCTGGCGGCGCATCCAAAGCATGGCTTCCTGGTGCTTGGCGGCATCAAAGCCCAGTTGCAGGGTGAAGAAGTCAGCCCCAGCCGCCAGCTTTTTCTCGGCCTTGAAATACTGGGCGCCGCCTTCTTCCTCGTGGTACTTGAACGGGTTCAGTGCCGCGCCCAGCAGCCAGTGCGGACAGGCTTGGCGGGCAATCTGCAGGGCGGCGACCGATTCCAGGTAGCGCACCGGGCGCAGGCCTGGTTCATGGCCGGGCAGGCGGTCGCCGGTAAGCAGCAACAGCTGATCGAGGCCTGCGGCGTCCATACGCTGCAGTTGCGCGAGCAGGTGATGGCGTTCGCGATCCTTGCCGGAAAAATGCGGCAGGGCAGGCACAGGGTTGGCGAACGAGGCGAGGGCGTCCAGCGGCGACATGTCCAGCGGGCTGCCGACGCGATCGCCGATGGCCACGGTCATCGGCCAGCCGCACAGGTGCGCACGGGCCAAGATCGCTTCCATGGCGGCGAAGCGTTCAGCCGAAGGCTTGGGGACGAATTCCATGACGCAGACGAAGTTCTTTTCGCGCAGCGCGGTTTTCAGCAGGCTCATGTGGCTGGGCACCCGGTGTGGTCAGGGTGGCATTGTGCGGCAGAAGGCGGGCGGGGTCATGTCCGAATGCGCAGGGTGATGCTCTGAATGAGACATCAGCATGATCATGAAGAAATCTTGGGTTCATCTCAAATTTAATGAGTTTGTCTCAAGCGTTTATCCGCCGGAAAATCCCTCTCATTCATTTATGCAGGTTAAGGGACAAAACATGGCACTGGCACACAACCTGGGCTTTCCACACATCAGCGGTGACCGCGAGGCGCGTGCCCGTCACTGGCAGGCTCAGCGTGATGCCGGCATCCAATTGCTGCCAGTGGGTGACTTTGCCTGGCATGATCAACCGTTCGACCTGAGCTGGGCGCAGCTTTTTGATGAAGTGGCACAAGCCAAGGCCTTGGGCCATGCGGTCAAGCCAGTGGTGATCGGCCCGTTGACTTATCTGTGGCAGGGCGAAAACAACGGCAGCATCGAAACGCTGGAACTGCTCGAGCGCCTGCTGCCGCTGTACGATCAGTACCTCAACCGCCTGGCTGCAATGGGCGTGGAGTGGGTGCAGATCGATGAACCGATTCTCGCCGAAGACCTGCCGCAGGACTGGAAAAACGCTTACGAGCGCGTCTACAACATTCTTCAGCGCGCGCCGCTGAAAAAGCTGATTGCCACCTACTACGGTGGCCTTGACGGCAACCTCGGCCTGGCCGTGAACCTGCCTGTCGATGGCCTGCATGTCGACCTGGTACAGGCACCCGAGCAGTACCAGACCCTTCTGGACCGCCTACCGACCTACAAGGTGTTGTCGCTGGGCCTGGTCGACGGCCGCACTGCAGCTGCTTGCGACTTGGGAGAAACCCTGGGCCTGCTGCACGATGCCCATGAGCGTCTGGGGGAGCGGCTATGGCTGGCGCCGGCCTGCTCGTTGTCGCGCAGCCCGGTGGAAGTGGCCGTGCAGAAGTGCCAGGAAGTGGCCGTGCTGGCAGCTGCGCTGGACGAAAACCGAGCTGCGGCTTGATCATCGCCACAGGCGCTTAAAACCCCCTAGAATGCCGACTCCGATCAAATCGACAGGGAGTGATGCGATGCGTGTTCTGGTAGTCGGCGCCAGTAAAGGCCTGGGCAAGGCTTTCATGGAAGGGTTGGGCAAACCCGGCGATACGTTGATTGGGGTGTCGCGCAGCAAACCCGCGGCAGTGAATGTCGGCAAGGGTATTGACGCCCAGTGGATCGAGGCCGATCTAGGCCAGCCTGCCGCTGCAGTAGAGTCGATAGCCCGAGCGCTGGCTGAGGGTGGCGTGGATACGCTGATCTATAACCTCGGCCTGTGGGAGGCCGAAGCGTTCGAAGACCACTACAGCTTCCTTGATGACTGTGACGCAGCGCTGCAGCGCATGGTCGACTGCAACATCACCGCCACCATCCTGCTGGTCAAACGGCTGCTGCCGCTGCTGCTCGAAAGCGAAAAACCACGGATCATCCTGACCGGTTCCACTTCCGGCCTGCCCCAAAGCGGTCGCCCAGAAGTGACCTTCGCTGCCTCCAAGTTCGGCCTGCGCGGCATCGCCGAAGCATTGCGTGAAGGCTATCGAGGGCAAGGCCTTGGGGTGACGTGCCTGAACCTTGGGTACCTCAATACCGAAGACGGCCTGGATGTGCCGGTGGAAGAGGCTGCCGCGCGTGGGGAAGGGGGGCTGATACCGCTGCACGATGTGGTGCTGATGGTGCGCACGCTGCTGGAGCTTTCGGCGGCCAGTTATGTGCGGGAGCTGACCTTGCCGGCGATTGCCGATGAGCGGTTCTGAAGCCTGAGAGTGGTGTTCAAGCAGGCCCGGCCTCTTCGCGGGTAACCCCGCGAAAGGGCCTAGCCTGTTCTACTCAATCTGAGATCAGCGCTCGATCGCCAGTGCCACACCTTGCCCACCGCCAATGCACAAGGTCGCCAGGCCTTTCTTGGCATCGCGCTTGATCATCTCGTGCAGCAAGGTCACCAGCACGCGGCACCCGGAAGCACCAATCGGGTGGCCCAGGGCAATCGCCCCGCCATTCACGTTGACCCGTGCGGCATCCCACTCCAGCGCCTTGCCCACGGCCAGCGCCTGTGCGGCAAAGGCTTCGTTGGCTTCGATCAGGTCCAGTTCGGCCAACTGCCAACCGGCTTTGTCCAGGCAACGCTGGGTCGCCGAAACCGGGCCGATACCCATGATCGCCGGGTCTACCCCGGCACTGGCATAGGCGGCGACCTTCGCCAGCACTGGCAGGCCCAGGGCTTTGGCCTTGGCCGCGCTCATCAACAACACGGCGGCGGCGCCGTCATTCAGGCTGGAGGCATTGCCCGCAGTGACGCTGCCGTCCTTCTTGAAGGCCGGGCGCAGTTTGCCCAGGGACTCGGCGGTGGTGTCCGGGCGTGGCTGCTCGTCACGGGCGAAGACCTTGGGCTCGCCCTTTTTCTGTGGCAGCAGGATGGGGGTGATTTCCGCGTCGAAGCGGCCGGCCTCGATCGCCGCCACCGCCTTGCGCTGCGATTCGGCGGCAAAGGCATCCTGCTGTTCGCGGGTGAGGCTGTACGTGTCCACCAGGTTCTCGGCAGTGATGCCCATGTGGTAGTCATTGAACGCATCCCACAGGCCATCGGTGATCATGCTGTCGATCAGTTGGCCATGGCCCATGCGCTGGCCAGTACGGGCCGAGGGCATCACGTAGGGAGCAAGGCTCATGTTCTCCTGGCCACCGGCAATCACCACCTCGGCGTCGCCGCAGCGGATGGCCTGGGTGGCCAGGTGCAGGGCCTTGAGGCCCGAGCCGCAGACCTTGTTCAGGGTCAGGGCCGGTACGCTGAAGGGCAGGCCGGCCTTGATCGCAGCCTGGCGCGCCGGGTTCTGCCCGGCGCCGGCGGTGAGCACCTGGCCGAGGATGACTTCGTCGACTTGCGCCGGGTCCAGCCCGGTCTGCTCCAGCAGCCGCTTGATCACGGCGGCGCCGAGGTCGACCGCAGGCACGGAGGCCAGGGCGCCCTGGAAGCTGCCAATGGCGGTACGGGTTGCGGCGACGATAACCACGTCGTTCATGTTGTTGTTCTCCGGGCAATAGGCGTAGTGCCACCAGCATCGGCGGGTTTGGCTTATTTGTTAAGTTTGTTTTTCTTTCGGATTGATATGAAAAACAAATCAATGGGCACTTGGCGTCCTCCCCAACTAAGCTGAATTTCGTGCTGTTTCACTCAACCCAATGGAGCCCATACCCATGCGCATCCTGATCGCACTGACCCTCCTGATCGGCAGCAGCACAGCATTCGCCGCCACCCAATGCACCACCGCGGATAAAAGCACCTGGCAAGACCAGGAAAAGTTCCAGGCCCAGCTCAAGGAGCAGGGCTACAAGATCAACAAGTTCAAGGTTACCAAGGGCAATTGCTACGAGATCTATGGGTTCGACAAGGACGGTCGCAAGGTCGAGATTTATCATGACCCGGTGACCGGCAAAGCGGTCAAGTCCGAGTACCACGATTGAACAGCGACGGCATGGTGCGGCTGTGGGATCCCCTCCTGCGGCTGTGCCACCTGTCGATCGCAGCGGTGTTCTTCGCCAACTACTTTTTCAACGAAGAGGGCGATGACTGGCACCAGTGGCTGGGCTACTACGCACTGGCGTGCGTCGTGGTGCGCGTGGTCTGGGGCTTTGTCGGGCCAGCCAGTGCGCGCTGGGCCGACTTCTGGCCAACCCCGGCACGCCTGGCCGGGCACGCGCGCAAGGTGCTGCGTGGGGAGCCTTGCCATCGTCTGGGGCACTCGCCGATTGGCGCCTTGGTGATGCTGTTGATGCTGGCGGGTATCGCTGGCCTGGGCCTGACTGGTTGGGCGTCGCAGGAAGTGGATGCACTGTGGGGCGCCGATTGGCCGACCGACCTGCACGGTTGGTTGGCCAATGCGGTGCTGGCGCTGGTGTGTGTGCATGTGCTGGCGGCCATCTACGAAAGCGTGCTGCTGCGTGAAAACTTGCCGTTGTCGATGATCACCGGGCGTCGGCGGCGTCGTGATTGAGGCCAGGCCAGGCAACCTCATTCAAACGGCCGGGCACTGATGGGTCACGCAGTGAATCCCCCCACCTCCAGCCGCGATGGCATCGATGTCCAGTTGCACGATATCCCGCCCTGGATACAACGCCGCCAGCAGTGCTCGGGCCTTCTCATCCGCCTGCGCATCACCGAACTGCGGTGCGATGATCGCGCCGTTGATCACGAAGTAATTGATGTACCCCGCTGCAAAGTCGTCATTACCTTTGCTGAACTTGTTACGCCGCCCGCGCAGCGGCGGTGACACTACGTGAACCTGCAGTTTACGGCCTTCGGCATCGGTGGCCTGCTTCAGGATTTCCAGGTGTTTACGCGTCACGGCGTGGTCATAGGAGTCCGGGTCGTAGTCCAGGTTGGCAATCACCACACCCGGCCGCACGAAGCGGGCGTAGAAATCCACATGCCCATCAGTGATGTCTTCCCCGGCGATGCCCGGCAGCCAGATTATCTTGCTCAGGCCCAGCCGCGCCTTCAGCTCGGCCTCGACCTCGGCTTTGCTCCAGTCCGGGTTGCGGTTGGCATTGACCCAACTGCTCTCGGTCATGATGCCGGTGCCGTGCCCGTCCACCTCGATGGCGCCACCTTCCCCCACCAGCTCACTGCGCTGGTAGCGCGCGTTGGCCAGGGTGGCAACGCGTTTGGCCAGCTGGGCATCGTTACGGTGGCGCTGCTTGTTGCCCCAGCCATTGAAGTTGAAGTCCACCGCCGCCAGGGCGCCGTCATCGTCGACGACGAAATTGGCACCGATGTCGCGCATCCAGATGTCATCCAGTTGGCATTCGACAAAATGTGTGTTGTGGTGGCCACAGTGCTGCTCGACCAGCTGGCGCTCGCTGGCGCGGCAGAACACGGTCACCGGCTGATAACGCGCGATGGCCTGACTAATGCGACCGAGTGCGGCTTGCACGTCGGCGGTGAAGTCCTCCCAGATCGCATCCTGGGCGCCAAAGGCGATGAAGGCGCGCTGTTGCAATTCGCCCTCGTCAGGCATGAACCAGCGCCCCGGTTCTTCGGCACGGGCCAGCCCCAGGGGCAGGCCAAGGCCAGCGCCGAGGCCGGCGGCCAACGACAGTTGCAGGAAGGTTCTACGGCTTGGCATGGTTCAGTCCTGTGCAGTCTTGAAGCGCGTCCACACACGCATGCGTGCCCGCATGTCGGCCTGTGGAATATCCCGGCCCGGAATCAGCCGGGCATAGGTGGCTTCGTCGAGATAGATATCGGGGTTGTCGCGCATGCGTGGGTCCACCGCCTGGCGCGCTTTGGCGCTGGCCGTGGGGTAGCCGGTGAAGTTGCTGATGGCAGCCATGTTCGCCGGGCGCATGACGAAGTTGATGAAACGATAGGCGTATTCCGGGTGCCTGGCATCGGCCGGAATGGCCATGGTGTCCATCCACACCGTGGTGCCTTGGCGCGGTACGCGGTACTGGAAGTCGAGGTGCTTGCCAGCGGACTCGGCGGTACGCTGGGCCTGGATCACATCGCCGCTGTAGCCCAGTGACAGGCACAAGTTCTCGTTGACCAATTCGGTCACCGGCTGGGACTGGAACTTGCGCACATACGGGCGTATCGCCTTGAGCAGTTCGCTGGCGGCGGCCAGGTCCTCACGCTTGGCACTGCGTGGTTCGCGGCTCAGGTAGTTGAGTACCACGGCCAGCACTTCATCGGGCGAGTCGATGACCGAGATACCACAGTCAGCGAACTTGGCCGCCAACTCCGGCTTGAACAGCAAGTCGAGGTTGTCCAGCGGTGCATCAGGCATGCGCTGGCGAACCTTGTCGGCGTTCACCGTCAGGCCGATGGTGCCCCAGGTGTAGGGCACCGTGGCCTGGCTGGCCTTGGGGTATTGGGCATGCAGCTTGCGCAGGCCGGGCTCGATATCGTCGAGCGCCTCCAGGCGGCTGTGGTCCAGTGGCTGCAGGCTGCCAGCGCGCATCAAGCGCTCTGCAACGGTATCGCCGGGGAACACCAGGTCGTAACCACTGCGCCCGGACATCAGCTTGGCTTCGAGCACTTCACTGCCGTCCATCACGTCGTAGATCACCTGAATACCGGTTTCGGCCGTGAACTGCTTGAGGGTGTCCTCGGCAAAATAGTCGGCCCAGTTGTACAGGCGCAGCACCGGCTGTTCGGCCAGTGCCTGGCCAGCGCAGGCGGCCAGTGCCAATGCGGCTAGAACGTGGTGTTTCATGCTCAGGCCCTCAGGCTGTGTGGGTGTGTACCGTCCAGGGTCAGCAGCGTTGCGTACATTTCCGGGCGGCGATCACGGAAGATGCCCCAACTCAGGCGGTCTTCGCGCATGCCGGCCAGGTCCAGGTCATGCAGCCAGATGCCGCTGCTGTCGCGGTCGGCTTCGGCGAGCATGGCGCCCTTGTGGTCGCAGATGAACGATGAGCCATAGAAGCGCATGGCTAGCGCTGCATCGCTGGCGGCAACTTCCTCGCCCACGCGGTTGGCTGCCACCACCGGCAGCAGGTTGGCGGCGGCATGGCCGCGCATGGCGACCTGCCAATGGTCGCGAGAGTCCAGTTCGGCGCAGCCCGGCTCGGAGCCGATGGCGGTGGGGAACAGCAGCACCTCGGCGCCCATCAGGGCCAGGCAGCGAGCGGTTTCGGGGAACCACTGATCCCAGCAGATACCGATGCCCAAGCGCCCGAAGGCGGTATCCCAGACCTTGAAGCCGGTGTCGCCAGGGCTGAAGTATTCCTTCTCCTGGTAGCCGATGGCGTTGGGGATGTGGGTCTTGCGGTACACACCGAGCAGGCGGCCATCGGCGTCGGCCACGGTCAGCGAATTGAAGAAGGCATTGCCGGCGCGCTCGTACCAGCTCAGCGGCAGCACCACGCCCAGCTCGCCGGCCAGCGCGGCGAAGCGCTGCAGGATCGGGCTGTCGGGGTAGGGCTGGGCAAGGGCCTGGTGCTGGTGATCCTGCTCGATGCAGAAGTACGGGGTAGCGAACAACTCCTGCAGCAGGATCACCTGGGCGCCCTTGGCAGCGGCCTGGCGTACCAGTTGCTCGGCGCGGTCGAGGTTGTCGGGCAGGTTCCAACTGCACGGCATCTGCGTGGTGGCGATACGCAACTGGCTCATGGCTGCACCTCGGGCTGCTGCTGGGTGATGCAATGAATGCCGCCACCGCCGTAGGCGATGTGGTCAATGCGCACCGGCACGATCTCCCGGCCTGGGAAGGCGTGGCCCAGCTGCGCAGCGGCCTCCTGGTCGGCAGCGATGCCATAGGCCGGCATGATGATCGCGCCGTTGGCGATGTAGAAGTTGGTGTAGGACGCGCAGAACACCTCGGCATTCTGATCGACGGCGGCGCTGGCCTCGTACAGGTCGAGCAGTTCGAAATGGCGGCCTTGGGCGTCGGTGGCCAGTTCCAGGGCGCGGCGGTTTTCCCGCACCACCTCGGCGTACACCGAGTGTTGCTCATGGGTGGCGTCGACCAGCAGCACGCCTGGGCGGGCGAAGGCGCATACGCCATCGACGTGGCCGTCGGTCATGTCACCGGTGACGTACTGCGGGTCACCCGGCAGCCAGATGGTCTTGCTGATGCCCAGGTAGCGGGCGAAACAGGCCTCGAATTCAGCCTTGCTGATGCCTGGGTTACGGTTAGGGTTGAGCAGCACCGATTCGGTGGTGATCAGTGTGCCTTCGCCATCCACATGGATCGCCCCACCTTCGTTGCACAGGGACGTGCTGAAACCGTCCAGGCCCAGCTGGTCGAGCATGCGTCGGCCAAGGCTGCGGTCCAGGCTGTGGTGCGACTTGCCGCCCCAGGCGTTGAAACGCCAGCTCAGGCCGGCCAGGCCATGCTGTGGGTGGCAGACGAAGCTTGGGCCGCTGTCACGGCACCAGCTGTCGTCCACGGCCAGTTCGATCAGCTCGATATTGGCGCCGCACAAGGCGCTGGCGCTGGCCATGGCGGAGGGGTCGACCACCATCTTTACCGGTTCGAAACGGGCGATGGCCGCTGCGACACGGGCGTAGTCCTGTTGTACATCGGCCAGGCGCACGTGCCAGCCGCTTTCCCATACGGCCTGGTTGTGTGGCCAGACCATCCAGGTTGCCGCGTGGCGGGCCCATTCGGCAGGCATACGCCAGCCGCTGTCGAGGGACAGGTGCATAGTGAACTCCGATCTATTAAGGATTTTTATCAACGAAGCCCGCCGTCGCGGGTGTTGGTGTCCATGCTATGGCTAGGCTTGGCTGGCGACAAACGATAGATTTAGCGCATATCTGATTAGCGGGTCTTATCAATCATGCTCAAACACTGGCCACCCCTTAATGCCCTGCGCGGCTTCGAGGCCGCTGCGCGGCTAGGCAGCTTCCACAAGGCCGCCGAGGCGTTGAACCTGACCCAGTCGGCCATCAGCCAACAAATTCGCAGCCTGGAAACCTACCTGGAGCAGCCGCTGTTTCATCGCAGTGGCCGTAGCGTGAGCCTGACCGACGCCGGGCACGACCTGCTCAGCACCACGCAATCGCTGTTGCAGCACCTGGCCGTAGGCATTCGCCGGCTAGACCAGTAGCGCAAGCCCAATCAGCTGGTGGTGAACACCAGCCCGGCTTTTGCCAGGCACTGGCTGCTGCCGCGGCTGGCGGACTTTCACCAGCGCTGTCCGCAGGTCGACTTGTGGTTGTTTACCAGTTTCGAGGTGCCGGACATGGCCACCGAGACCATCGACCTGGCTATCCGCGATGATCTCAGTGCCCAGGCTGAGTGCAGCTTCAGCGTGCTGCATCAGGACCAGCTGTACCCGGCTTGCCATCCTTCCCTGGCGACTGCAACCGCGCGTACGACCTTGCACGGCGAACGGGAGATGGACTGGAGCCATTGGCAACTGGAGGGCGGCGAGGATGTTGGGCAGCAGGGCAAGGGGCTGAATTTTTCCGACCCGGGGCTGTTGCTGGATGCGGCGAGCGAGGGGTTGGGGGTGGCGTTGGTCAGCCAGTTGCTGGCGCGTCGGGCCGTGCAAGAGGGGCGTTTGCAGGCGTTGTCGGCGCAGCGGGTGCGGGGGCCTGCGTGGGCTTGCCTGGTGCATCGGGAGAGTCAGGAGGATCCGCTGGCCCGGCAGTTTCTGGACTGGTTGAGAGCCGCGTTGGCCTTGGATTGATGCCGGCACGCAAGAACCTCGGTTTTGCATCCCCATGATCACCCCGTAATATGTGTCGGATAACCTGCGGGGGTAGTCTCACCCTCTGATCAATCGGAATCGCCCCAAGCGGCGCTTCCCCGGCATAAACCTGACGAGGTACAGACATTGGCCATCATTCATCCTAAGGTTCGCGGTTTCATCTGCACCACGACTCACCCGAAGGGCTGCGAGCTCAACGTCCGTGACCAGATCGAAGCCACCCGCAAGCTGGGCGTGCGCGAGGATGGCCCGAAGAAGGTCCTGGTCATTGGCGCTTCCAGCGGCTACGGCCTGGCAGCTCGCATCACCGCGGCGTTCGGCTTCAAGGCCGACACCCTGGGTGTGTTCTTCGAAAAGCCTGGCACTGAGACCAAGGCCGGCACCGCTGGCTGGTACAACTCTGCAGCCTTCGACAAGTTTGCCAAGGCCGAAGGCCTGTACAGCAAGTCGATCAACGGTGACGCCTTCTCTGACGAAGCCCGTGCCAAGGTCATCGAACTGATCAAGAACGAAATGGGTGGCAAGGTCGACCTGGTCATCTACTCGCTGGCATCGCCCGTGCGCAAGCTGCCGCAGACCGGTGAAGTGATTCGCTCGGCACTCAAGCCGATCGGCGAGCCGTACAAGTCGACCGCCATCGACACCAACAAGGACACCATCATCGAGGCCAGCATCGAGCCGGCCACCGAGCAGGAAATCGCCGACACCGTCACCGTCATGGGTGGCCAGGACTGGCAGCTGTGGATCGATGCCCTGGCAGGCGCCAACGTGCTGGCCGAAGGCGCTCGCACCGTGGCCTTCAGCTACATCGGCAGCGATATCACCTGGCCGATCTACTGGCACGGTGCCCTGGGCCAGGCCAAGCAGGACCTGGACGAAACCGCCCTGCGTCTGGACCAGAAACTGGCCGATGAAGTGAAAGGCGGCGCCAACGTGGCCGTGCTCAAGTCGGTGGTGACCCAGGCCAGCTCGGCCATCCCGGTGATGCCGCTGTACCTGTCGATGGTCTTCAAGATCATGCAGGAGAAAGGCATTCACGAAGGTACTCAGAACCAGCTCGACCGCATGTACCGCGACCGTATGTACCGTGCCGACGGTGCGCCGGCCGACGTTGACGAGAAGGGCCGTCTGCGCCTGGACGACTGGGAACTGCGCGACGACGTTCAGACCGCCTGCAAGGCCCTGTGGCCACAAGTGACCACCGAGAACCTGTTCGAGCTGACCGACTACGCCGGTTACAAGAAGCAGTTCCTCAACCTGTTCGGTTTCGAGCGCGCTGACGTCAACTACGACGAAGACGTGGCCACCGATGTCAAGTTCGACTGCATCGAGCTGTAACCGTAGTTAACCTGCACCGGCCCTTTTGCGGGTAAACCCGCGAAGAGGCCGGTACAGGCTATAAAATCTTTGCTAGCTTTGGCGCACAACAACAGGGAATGCGCCATGAGTAGCCTCACCCAACCCGCCGCCCCCTTTCGCCAGGCCACAGCCGACGGTTACAGCCTCGGCGGCTTCTGCTGGCGCCACGCTCGCCCTGACCCCCAGCGTCCGCTGGTGATCATCAACGCTGCCACTTCGGTACGCTGCCGCTATTACTCCCGCTTTGCCGACTACCTGTTTGCCCATGGCTGCGATGTGCTGACCTACGATTACCGTGGCATCGGCGAGTCCCGCCCAGCTTCATTGCGCGGCTTCCAGGCCTCGTGGAGCGATTGGGGCAGGCTGGATTTCGAAGCGATGCTGGCGCATGCGGCAGAGCATTTCCCCGGTCAGCCAGTGGACGTGGTGGGGCACAGTTTCGGCGGCTGCGCAGTAGGGCTGGCCGCGTCGGCAGGCCAGGTACGCCGGGTAGTGATGGTGGGCGCGCAGTTTGCCTATTGGCGCGACTACGCTGTCGACCAGCGCTGGCAGTTGCTCGGCAAATGGCATGTGGTAATGCCGCTACTGACGCGGTTATTCGGCTACTTCCCCGGCAAGCGCCTGGGTTGGCTTGAAGACACGCCATCCGGCGTGGTGCACGACTGGACCACACGTACCCCACGTTACGAGCATCGCCCCAGCGCTCGGGCGCTGGCGACGCTTCCGTTCGTTCAGGTGCGGGCGGCGACGCTGGCCATCAGCCTCACTGACGACCCGTTTGGCACCGTGGCGGCGACCGAGCGATTGTTGGGTTATCTACAGGGTGCCCGGCACCTGCGTATCGCGCCTGTGGATATCTCGGTCGACGAAATTGGCCATTTCGCGTTTTTCCATGACCGGTTTCGCGAAAGCTTGTGGCCGGTGGCCTTGCAGTGGCTGCAGCAGGGAGAGCTGAAAGAAGGGGGGCCTGGAACCATCATGGATTGAGGGTGGGATCGATATTTTGGGGCTGCTTTGCAGCCCATCGCGACACAAGGCCACTCCCACAGGAAGTATGCGCCCCTTGTGGGAGTGGCCCGGGCTATCTCAAGCCTTGCGCGACAGGGGCTGCCCGGCAAATTTCACGCCCGCCAGACCCTGCTTGATCAGCGCGCGGATATTGCCATGGTCGCTGCCCTCGGGCGTGGCCACCACGTCACGGTAGTGCTCGCCAAAGGCCAGCAGCGCTTCCTGGTCGCTCAGCCCTTCCAGCAAAGCCAGGCCCAGGGTTTTGCACGAACCTTCGTTTTGCCCGGCCGCATTCTCCACGCCGCCATTGTTGAACGCCTGAGGCTGGTAGCTGTAGTTGTCGGCAATGAACGCCAGGGTATCGGCAAAGACATGTTGGCCGCTGGCCAGGCTGGCGCGCAGGGTGTTCAGATCAGTCACGAGGTTTTCCTTTTTCGAACGCCGCTTGTTGTTCGGCGCTGGCTTCTTTCTGGTGTTGGGCTTTCCACTCGGCGTAGGGCATGCCGTACACCGCTTCGCGGGCATCATCCAGGCTCAGGTCGAGCTGGCGCTCGTCAGCCGCGGCCTTGTACCACTTGGACAGGCAGTTGCGGCAGAAACCGGACAGGTTCATCAGGTCGATGTTCTGTACATCGGTGCGCTTTTGCAGGTGTTCGACCAGGCGGCGGAACGCGGCGGCCTCAAGTTCGAGCTGTTGTTGTGGCGTCATGGGTGTCTCTCAAGTCATGCGGTTCTTCAGGTGGCGGCCACCGTTGATGACCACCTGGCTGCCGGTGCTGTACTGGCTGGCGAGCAGGTACTTGACGGTCTCGATCAGCGGGCCGGCGCCGGGTTCGAATTCCAGCAGGGCCTTTTTCAGGGTTTGCTGGCGGTAGGCTTCGTCACCCCCTTCCTTGAGGATCAGCAGCCCAGGCAGGATACCGTTCACGTGCACCTTGGGCGCATATTTTTCGGCAAATGACAGCACCATGTTCTGCAGCGCGGCCTTGGTGGCGGCGTAGCCGATGTGGCTTTTACTGCCGCGCGAAGAGGTTTCGTCGCAGATGTGGATGATGTCGGCCTTTTCCACCTTGGCCAGCAGGTCGCCCAGGGCCAGGTTGAGGTGGTAGGGCGCTTCGACGTGCAGGCGGAACATGGTGTCGAGGTTGTCGAGGCCATCGTCGAGCCACAGTGAGGCGTTATGGATGATGGCGCGCAAGCCGTCGTAATGGGTGTGCAGGTGGTCGATCAGGGCCTGGCGGTCGGCCGGCTGGCACAGGTCGGCCTGGAACTGCACGATGTTCGGGTGGGCCGCCTGTGGCTGGATGCTGCGGCTGGCACTGACCACCGTATGGCCGGCCTGTGCCAGTTCAAGGGCCAGGGCCAGCCCGACGCGCTGGCTGGCTCCGGTAACGAGAATGGGGCTGTTCATGTTCGGGGCGGTCAACTTGTCTGTCCTTTGGTTGCCACCCAGCATACCCGAACTGTTTCCCTGTTGTATGGCCTGGCCTCAGCGGCTGCGCAAGGCGCCAGTGGTGGCCGGGGAGGCCAGCAGCCAACTGGCTAGCAAGCGGGTGGACAACGGGATGAACAGGTACACCATCAGCGGCGTCAGGGCCAAAGTGCTGAGCAGTACGCGGGGTATCAGGTCGAGTGCCGACAACCAGTGGCCGAACAGCAGGTTGAATGCCAGCGATACCGGGAAGAACGCCAGCCAGATGGCCACGGCCTGCTTCCAGCGCGGTGGTTTTTGCACCATGTTGGTGCCAAACCAGTCATCGATGCCGCTTACGCGCGCCTCTTTGGGGCGCTCGAACAGGCCGTTGCCGCGCTGCAGCCAAGCCCGCCGCGAAGCGGAATGTTCCCAGGCATGCAAGGTGGGCTCGTCGCTGAAACGGAAGATGATCTGGAATTCGTCGCCATCGCGTGGCGGGGCGAGGATGCCCGAGCCGAGGTAACCGGGGAAGTCGGTGGCCAGCTGCTCGCCTTCGTGCAGCCAGGCCAGCAGGTCCTGGTAGCGGCCATGGGCGGCGCGGCGCGACACCATCAAGGTGACGGGTGGGGTAGACATCGTGTATCTCCTGGCAACGGGGCTGGCGGGTAGCTGGCCCCTTTGGCTGCGTGGCCCGGGGTGGTGGGCGACGCAGGCGTGCATGCAAGAATCGGGCGCGGATTATCGCGCAGTTGCGATCACCGGCAAATGTCAGCCGGCAAATGGCTGCACCCTGCGGCGGGTGCTGTCGTAGTAGACTATGTGTTCAACTTCCGCACCCAGGGTACACCGTGCAGATGAACGAACAGGGACGTAGTCCGGTTATCGATGCCAGCTTCGAGCAGCAGGAGCTGTTTCCGATTCGTGAAGTTTCCCGCCTGACTGGCGTCAACGCCGTGACCCTGCGTGCCTGGGAGCGCCGCTATGGCCTGATCCAGCCAATTCGCACCGACAGTGGCCACCGCCTGTACTCACAGGCCGACATCGACGAGGTCCGCCGTATCCTTGGCTGGCTGGAGCGCGGTGTGTCGGTCAGCAAGGTGGGTAGTATTCTCGCGCGAGGCCATGCCCTTGCCGGGCAGGCGGGTGGCGCGACAGATGCCTGGCAGCGTTGGCAGCACCAGATTCGTCTAGCGGTGCAGAGCTTCGATCTGGCAGGCCTGGATCGCCTTTACGAGATGGTATTTGCCGCCAGCACCCTGGATCAGGTTTTCGCCGAAGTGTTCATGCCTGTGTGGCACGACATGGCCGTGCGGCAAGGCGGCTACGGGCAGACCAGTGAATGGCTGTTCCTTGACCAGTTCCTGCGCGGTCGGGTGTTCGCCCGTCTGCAGCTTGCCCATGTGCCGCGCAGCCGTAACGTGTTGTTGGCGCCGTTGCCGGGGCAGTGTCATGAACTTGAGTTGCTGGTAACCAGCCTGCTTCTGAGCAGCGAGGAAACAGGTGTGACCCTACTGGCGAGCGGGCAGCCGCTGCGAGAACTGGCGTTGGTCTGCGAACGTCTGAAGCCGGACGCTCTGGTGCTGTTTTCTCATCAGGCACCGACAGCAGAAACTACCCGGCACGTTACGCGCCTGGCGGCGATGCTGGAATGCCCGTTGTTGCTGGCCGGCGAAGCGGCAGAAGTGGCACAGGAGAGCTTGGCTGGCAGCCTTGTCGCTTGCCTGGGGGCGCAAGGTAGGGTGATGCGCCAGCGTTTGCGGCAGTTCCTGGCCGGTCAGCTCGATACCTGAGTGTGCAGCTCGGGATGGGCCTGGCGATGGGCCTGGAGGATGTAGTCCCGCAACCGTTCGATTTCTTCGGCCGGGCTTTGGCTGAGGTCGTAGGCCGCCAGGTTTGGACCGATGCGCCGGCCCAATACGCCATGCAGTTCGATCGGGCTGATGCCGCCTGGGGCGAAGCGAAGCTCGAAGCGGGCGGGTGCCGCTGGCAGATCACGGATTTCCAGCAACACACCTTTGAAGGAAATATCACGCACCCACAGGCCGCTGGTCTGGTCATGGGCATCAAGCAGTGCGCTCGGCTGGTCCATCGACAGGCGCCAAGGGCGCAGCATGGGGCCGTCTTCGTAGATTTCCGGTGAGCCCAGTTGCAAGTGCAGGGCGTGAAACTCGTCCTCGACCAGTTGCAGCGGGAAACTGATCTGCTGGTTATTGAACTGGGCCTGCAAGGTCACTTGCTCGTTGGCCACCAGCTGGGTAAGCAAGTTCTGGATGCGGCGGTCGCCATTGACCAGCAGGCTCGACATGGAGTCGGCCAGGTTCAATTGCGGCGAGTGTTGCATGTTCTGTATGAAGTCCAGCTCGTCCTGGGTCAGGAGCACGTCTGCTTGCATGATCGAACTCGGTGGTGGCGATTTCTTCAACGGGGTTGACCGTGCGTGGCGTACTTGGTTCAGGCGCGTTCGTCGGTTTTCGGACGAGCGCACATTTCGGCCAGTTCCCGTTCCAGTTCGACCTGGCGGCTGACGTCTTTCTGGATGCCGATGAAGTAGGTGCGCTGGTCGGCGTCGCTTCTCACCGGCGTGATCGACAGTTCGTTCCAGAAGGCGCTGCCATCCTTGCGGTAGTTGCGCAGCACTTCGCGGCACGGGCGGCCTTCGGCCAGGGCCTTGCGGATGCGCGCGCGGCCAAGCTGGTCACGGTCGTCGGCCTGCAGAAAGCGGCAATCCTGATAGAGGACTTCGTCGCGGCTGTAGCCAGTCAGGCGTTCGAAGGCGGCGTTCACGTAGATCAGGATAGTGTCGTCGCCTTCCTGTTCGGCGACCACGATCCCGTCATTGGACGCATCGACCATCGATTGCAGCAATTGCGCGTTGATCATGTTCGGGCCATTGAGCAAGAAGGGGGCGAAGCAGGGCTGAAGGCGGCGACTTTGGTAGAGGCGGCCTTTTGCCATCGCTGGATGCTAGTATCCTACGTTTTCACTCAGTTTCGGAATCCTCTTCCCGATGAAAGTCGTCATTATTTCCGGATCGGTCTACGGCACCGCCGAAGAAGTCGCACGTCACGCTGAATCGCTGCTCAAGGCAGCGGGGCTGGAGGCCTGGCATGCGGCCCGCGCCACCCTTCAGGATCTTCAAGGCTTTGCCCCCGACGCCTTGCTGGCCGTGACCTCGACCACCGGCATGGGCGAGCTGCCGGACAACCTCATGCCGCTGTACAGCGCCATTCGTGACACCCTGCCTGCGGCCTGGCGCGGCCTGCCGGGCGCAGTGATTGCGCTGGGCGATTCCAGCTATGGTGACACCTACTGTGGTGGTGGCGAGCAGATGCGCGAGCTGTTTGCCGAGCTGGGCGTGCGCGAAGTGCAGCCGATGCTGCGCCTGGATGCGAGCGAGACAGTGACCCCGGAGGCAGATGCCGAGCCGTGGTTGGCTGAGTTGGCGAGTGCCTTCAAAGCCTGAGTCCCAAGGTAGAGCCGCTCCTACAGGGGCAGTGTCAGGCGTTGAGCTCGCGCAACAAGGCCAGCCACGCCTGAGCCGCCCGTGACAGATAGGCCCCGCGTCGCCAGATGAACGCAATATCCCACCGCAGGTCTTCCGGCGAACGCAGCGGCACACGCACCACCCCGGGGCGCTCCAGCGCTTTTGCCACTACCCGGGGCAGCAACACCACACCCTGGCCCGCCGCCACCAGCGCCGCCAAAAAATCTGCCTGGCCACTGCGCCCGCCTTCTTTCGGGGTAAAGCCCTGCTGCTGACACGCCTTCAACAGCCGATCGTTAAGCACGAAGCTGCGCTGGTACAGCAAGAACGGCGTATCGGCCAGTTGCCCCAGGTCCACTCCGGCCAAGCCCGCCAAGGCATGCCCAGCCGGCAGCAAGGCGTCCAGGGGTTCGTTGCAGAACGGCTGGTAGTCGAATGCCTCGTCACTGGGCGTCAAGCTGCCGCCCAGTTCCAGCTCGCCGCTTCTGACAGCCTGTTCGACGCTGCGGCTACCGCCTTCGAGCAGTTGGATGGCGATGTTCGGGTGGCGCCGTCGGTACTCGGCGAACAGGCCGGCGAACAAGGCGTCGCTACCTAGCATCGGTAAACCCAGGCGCAGTTCGCCACGCTCCATCAGGCTGAGATCGTCCAGTTCGTTGAGCAACGCCTGACGCTGACGCAGCAGGGCTTCGCCACGCTCCAGCACGATGCGCCCGGCAGCGGTCAGGTGCAGTTGCGAGGCCTGACGCTCCAGCAGCGGCTGGCCCACATCTTGCTCCAGCTGGGCTACCTGCTTGCTCACCGCCGACTGGCTGATGTGCAGCGTCTGTGCGGCCTGGGTAAAACCGCCCCGGTGGACCACTTCGATAAAGCTGCGCAGTTGTTTGAATTCCATGCTTGGATTCCATTATGGAATGGTGATCAGTCTAACAATTCGCTTCTGGCCTAGGCAGTCGAATCTTAAAATGAGGGCCTGTCGAGGAAACCCGCCATGAAACCCGCCTTATTGAAAAAAGCCCTGCGCCTGCTCATCGAGTTGGCGATCCTCTGTGCCCTGTTCCTGCTCGGCGGCCAGCTCGCCAATTGGTTGGGCTGGCCGATTCCCGGCGGCGTGATGGGCCTGGCCCTGCTGTTGATACTGTTCGCTTCGGGTGTGCTCAAGCCGGCCATGTTGCAATTGGGCGCCGGCTGGCTGATGGCCGAGATGCTGCTGTTCTTCATCCCGGCGCTGATGAGCCTGTTGGACTACGGCTCGCTGATCCGTGAAGAGGGCTGGCGCATCTTGCTGGTAATCGCTGTGAGCACGTTGATGGTGATGGTGGTGACGGCATTGACCGTGGAACTGGTGTGCCGTTGGAGGTTACGCCATGAGCCTTGAACCCATGCCGCTGTTCTGGCTGGCGCTGACCTTGCTGGCCTACCTGGGTAGCCGCTGGCTGTACCGGCGCAGCAAGCGCTACCTGCTGTCGCCATTGATCCTGGTGCCGGTTTTGCTGCTGGCGGTGGCCGTGCCGCTGCATACAGCCTATGCCGAGTATGCCCGCAACACCCACTGGTTGATGAGCGTGCTCGGCCCAGTGACCGTGGCTTTCGCGGTGCCGATCTGGCAGCAGCGGGCCATGCTGGCGCGCCATTGGCCAGCCCTGATGGTGGGCATGGTGGCTGGTAGCTGTGCCTCGATTGCCAGCTCCTGGGGCTTGGCGCACCTGCTGGCGCTGGACAGCGCAACCAGCCTGTCGCTGGTGCCGCGTTCGATCACCACGCCCTTCGCCATGCCGCTGGCCCACGACCTGGGTGGCGTGCCGGAACTGACGGCGGTGTTCGTGATGTTCACTGGCGTGCTCGGCGCCATGTTCGGCGGCGTGCTGCTGCGCTGGTTGCCGCTGCGTACACCGCTGGCACGGGGTGCGCTGTTTGGTGTTGGCGCGCATGGCGCCGGGGTCAGCCGGGCGCAGGAGGTGGGCCGCGAAGAAGGCTCGGTGGCCGGCCTGGTCATGGTCCTGACTGGGCTGCTCAACCTGTTCGCAGCGCCGCTGCTGGCCATGCTGCTCTGACCGTTCGTGCCACTGACTCGCTCAGTCATCAAGCTGGCTGGCAACGCAAGTTCCAGCCAACGGGCTGCTGGCTAGACTCTGCCTCGACATAGAGAGCACATGTATGTGCCGAGGTGACATGCAATGACCGCAGCCTTGCCCTATTCCGTCAACACCACTTCTCCGGGACCGCTCTGATGCCTATGGCCGAAATTCCATTGTGCGTCTGGCGTACCCGGGGACAGAGTTTCATCTTCCGGGGCCAGAGCATCCGCTACTGGACCGCAGGGCAAGGAGAGCCCCTGCTTCTGTTACACGGTTTTCCCACTGCCAGCTGGGATTGGCACTACCTGTGGGGGCCTTTGACCCAACGTTTCCGGGTGATCGCGTGCGACATGCTCGGTTTTGGCGATTCGGCCAAACCGGTTGATCATGCCTACAGCCTGATGGAGCAAGCGGACCTGCAGCAGGCCTTGCTTGCCCACCTGCAGGTCAAGCAGCCGGTGCATCTGCTGGCCCATGACTATGGCGGCAGCGTGGCCCAGGAATTGTTGGCGCGCCATCATGAGCAGCGCGCCGACATCGCCAGTTGCGTGTTCCTCAACAGCGGGCTGTTCCCCGAAAGCTGCCGCATGCTGCTGATCCAGAAGCTGCTGCTCAGCCGCTTTGGCTGGCTGGTGGGGCGTTCGTTCGGGCGTGACGACCTGGTGCGCAATGTGACCCAGGTCTATGGCCCCTGCACTCACCCCAGTGAGAGCGCGCTGGATGACTTCTGGAGCCTGATCGCTACCAACCGGGGTACACGCATCCTGCACAAGTTGGTGGGCTACATGCCCGAGCGCAGGTTGCACCGTGAACGCTGGGTCGGGGCGATGCAGCGCAAAGGCGTACCACTGCGCTTCATCAATGGCGTGGTCGACCCGCTGTCCGGCGGGCACATGCTCGAGCGTTACCGGCAACTGGTGCCGGAGCCGGACACCGTGCAGCTGCACGGCATTGGCCATTACCCCCATACCGAAGCGCCGATGCAGGTGCTGCGCCACTACCTGGCCTTTCGCGAACAACCGTCCAGCTACTACCAGCCGAAAGTGGCGTGGTCCTGACGGGGCCTCATCGCCCTGCGTTATTGCCAGGCATTCAGCCTGCGTGAGCTTGATTGTCCGCCTGCCGCTGGCGGCGGACACTCGGCTGACCTGAACCTGCCTGGAGCCATGAGCATGAGCGAGCCCGTCCATTTGCAAGATCGCGTGGTGATCGTCACCGGCGCCGGTGGCGGCCTGGGCCGCGCCCACGCGCTGCTGTTCGCCGCGCGGGGTGCCAGGGTGGTGGTCAACGACCTTGGCGGTTCTACCCACGGGGAAGGTGCCAGCGCCTCGGCCGCCGACCGGGTGGTGGAGGAGATCCGCGCCGCCGGTGGCAGCGCCATCGCCAACCATGACTCGGTCAGCCACGGTGCACGTATCGTCGAGCAGGCGCTGGACACGTTCGGCCGGGTCGATGTGCTGGTGAACAACGCTGGCATCCTGCGCGACAAGACCTTTCACAAGATGGACGACAGCGATTGGGAGCAGGTGTACCAGGTGCATGTCGAAGGGGCCTTCAAAGTCACCCGCGCCGCCTGGCCACACTTGCGCGAGCAAAACTGGGGGCGGGTGATCTTCACGGCTTCCACCTCGGGTATCTACGGCAACTTTGGGCAGGCCAATTACGGCATGGCCAAGCTGGGCCTGTACGGGTTGACCCGCACGCTGGCCATCGAAGGGCGCAAGCACGGCATCCTGGTCAACGCCATTGCTCCCACGGGCGGTACCCGCATGACCGAGGGGCTGATCCCACCCCAGGTATTCGAGCGGCTCAAGCCCGAGCTGGTCAGCCCACTGGTGGTTTACCTGGGCAGCGAGCAGTGCCAGGGCACGGGGGAGCTGTTCGAGGTGGGCGGCGGCTGGGTGGGCAAGGTGCGTTGGGAGCGCAGCCTGGGAGTGGGTTTTGATCCGCGCGAGGGGTTTACCCCGGAGCAGGTGGCGGAGCACTGGGCGCAAATCGGCGACTTTGACGGGGCGGTGCATCCTCAGGACAGTTTGCAGGCATTGCAGCAGATGATGGCGAACCTGCAGAAGTACCCGCTGGGCTGAAGATTTATCCGCTCAAATAAAAAAGGCCGCTGCAAGCCGCAGCGGCCAATCGAGACGTTAGATCAAGGAGCTTCAAAATCTACGTCGGTGAACCTCGCAGGCCTGAAAGGCGGGGGGGAGAGCCCTTCATACCGGCCAGTGAGTTAAGAATAAGCGCTTGATCCGCTGGGAAAAATAGCTGCTTATGACATTCACCTTTACGTATCGGGCAATAGTGCCGCTAGCGCTCAGGTAGCGGGCGAATAGCCCATGCGCCAGCTGGTTTCCCGCGCTGCCGCCAGTAGCCGTTGCGCCGCTGGGCCATGTTCGTCGGCGTGGAAGATCGAAGTCGGCCCGACCACGGTCATCACCGCCGCCACCTGCCCCATGGCATTGAACACCGGCGCCGACAGGGCATCCACGCCCGGCATCAGCAGGCCGTGCACATGGTGCAGGCCACGTTCGCGAATGCCTGCCAGCACCGGCTGGTAATCGTCGGCGTGGTGCTGCAGGGCGGCCAGTTCGCGGTCACGCAACTCGACGGTTTCGCGCTCGGGCAGGTAGGCGGCGAACACCAGGCCGGTGGAGGAGGTGAGCAGCGGCAGCACCGAGCCCATCTGCGTCACCACGGTAACTGCACGCACCGCCGGTTCAATGCTGACCACGGTCGCGCCCTGGTTGCCCCACACGGCAATGAAGCAGCTCTCGTTAAGTTCGTCGCGCAGTTGCGACAGCGGCAGTGCGGCAGTTTTCAGCACATCGATGCTGCCCAGCGCCGCCAGCCCCACCCGCAATGCCTCGCGTCCCAGGCCGTAATGGTTGGTGGCGGCATCCTGTTCGGCAAAGCCGCTGGCG
>NZ_BCBQ01000069.1:0-34305 GCF_001320885.1 Pseudomonas sp. NBRC 111140 | reverse complement strand
CATGGAAGCGCTCGCGTTCGAGCAGTAGGCGCAGCGACAGCCGGACGATGGGGTGGTCGTCGACGATCAGCACGGTTGTCATGTGGAAAACTCCTGTAGGGATGTGGTCCGCTTCCTGGATCACTCAGGAATACGTCTGCAAGTGGGGTTGTCGGAAGCGCTGCACGATACGACCATTCCCGAAGTTTGGTAATGCCGAGTATAGAAGCGTTGAGATTTCCCGTGCCTGCTGTTGAAAAACCCTACAAAAAACAAGAAAGACATCACTGCTGACAAGGCAGTGATGTCGGTTATTTGCGGTGGTTCAGGCGCAGGCAGCGTGCGATTTGTTTACGCGCAGGGTGGAAGCGGGGTTGTTGGTCAATGCCTGGCCGACCCGCGTCGGGCGGGCCACCAGCTGACCGGTGCAATTTGGGCAACGGCCTTGGAAGCGGTTTTCGGCACAGCTACGGCAGAATGTGCATTCGAAAGAGCAGATCATAACGTCGGGGTTGTCACCCCTCAGGTCGGTATCGCAGCACTCGCAGTTGGGGCGTAATTCCAGCATGGGCATGGCTCCTGTTCGCAGGCGGGAACCGGCAGTCTGCTATGCCCGAGGCAAGGCTGGCAATGTTCAGTCGCCAGGGCGATACAGGTGGGCGTGCCCGGCACGGTACAAGGCCGATTCGGCGAATGGCGTATCCCCCAGAACGTGGCCTACCAGGATCAGCGCCGTGCGCCGAAAGCCCTTGCTTGCCACGCGTTCGACGATATCGCCGAGGTTGCCGCGTACCCAGTCCTGGTCTGGCCAGGTGGCGCGATGCACCACCGCTACCGGGCAGTGTGCGCCGTAGTGCGGCAGCAGCTCATCGACAATGCGCGAAAGGTGTTTGACCCCCAGGTGAATCGCCAGCGTGCTGCCGTGGCGCGCCAGGTCGCCCAGTTGCTCGCCAGGCGGCATGGGCGAGCTGTCGCCATAGCGGGTGAGGATCACGGTCTGCGCCACTTGAGGCAAAGTCAGTTCGCAGCCGAGCAGGGCAGCGCTGGCCGCCGTGGCAGTCACTCCCGGGATGATCTGGTAATCGATGCCCAGTGCTTGCAGGTGGCGGATCTGCTCGCCGATGGCGCCGTACAAGCTGGGGTCGCCGCTATGTATGCGGGCTACATCCAGCCCCCGTTCGTGTGCGCTTTGCATGGCCGCGATAATCTGCTCCAGATGCAGTTCGGCGCTGTTGATCACGGCCTCGGCCTGATGGCCTTCGAGCACGGCAGCGGGCACCAGTGAGCCGGCATAAATGATCACCGGGCATTGGCGAATCAGCCGTTGGCCCTTGACCGTGATCAGTTCTGGGTCGCCAGGGCCGGCGCCGATGAAGTAGACGGTCATGGAAAGTCCTTGCAAGAAATAGGGTATGAAACGTCAGCCGGCCAGGGCGAGGGTCGCCGGGCCTAGTACCTTGCGTGGCAGCAGCAACCTAGCCGTGCCCAGTTGTTGGCTGGCCAGGGCCAGTGCCGCACTCTCGGCCACACCCCAACAGCCGCTGTGGGCATAGGCGGTGGCCGAGCGGTGGCTGAGCAACGGCTCATAGGCTTGGAGTTGCGCGCTATGGTACAGCACCAAGGGCAAGGCCAGGCGTGCGGCCAGTTGCTGCAGGCCGGCTTCGTCGGCCTTGAGGTTGATGCTGGCAATGCCGCGCAGGTCGGAAAGCGCCAAGCCCTGGCTAGCCAGGGCTTGGTGCAGCAGGGTTTGCAGGGTATCCGCCGGGCAACCCCGGCGGCAGCCGAAGCCAGCGTAGAAAGCCGGCATCAGGCCTCGCTGGAGCGGCGGAACAGCCACGCACTGAGCAGGCCCAAGGCCACCCAGAAGGCAGCGTTGGTCAGCCAGGAGGCCATCTTGAACTGCGTCTCCAGTGCTTCGGGGGCCAGGCTTTCATGGACTTCAGGCTGTGGCGCACCGATTACATGGGGGATAACCAGCAGCACGGCGCCCAGCGCCTTCAGCAGCCAGTGGCGGGCGAACACCAGCAAGGCCAGGCCAAGGGCGGTGGCGCTGGCCGTGCCAATCCACCAGGCCTGGCGTTGCCCCAGGTCGGCGGCAGCAGTGCCGGGCAGTTCCGGTGGCAACCCCAACGTTGGGGCCAGACAGAACACGGCGAAACCGGCCAGGCCCCACAAGGCGCCAGTGCTGACGCGCTTCGGCTCGCGCAGGCCATACAGTGCGGCGAGGATCAGGGCAAAGCCCACCGCCACCACCAGGTTGCCACCGGTGGTGGACAGCACGCGCTGCCAGCCGTCTTCTGGTGACCAGGCTTCGGCGCTGTGTTCATGAGCGCCCTCATTGCCGCCATGTTCGTGTTGTGCGGCCGGGGCCGAGGACTCGTAGGTTTCCGCTTCGAGAATCAGCGGGGCGACCCAAAAGCTTTGCAGCAAGGTCAGCAACAGGGCCGCAAGCAACCCGCTGAAACCCGCAGTACGGGCAATGCGCGTGATCATCAGGCGTACTCAGTGGCAGGGGAAGGCGGCGCTGTGGCGGGTGTCGTGGGCGGCGTTGTGCACGGCCTCGATGTGCGAGAAGCCGGCGAAGTACACCAGGCACAGGCCCAACAGGCTGGCGCCGACGGCGATGACTACGCGCTGGCTGAGGGTGACGGGTGTGGCAAGGCTGTGCTGCTTGGCGCTGGTGACGGGCATGACGCGTTCCTCTGCTTTTTAGTGAGCAACGGGCGAGCGCGGCAGCCCCGGGCGGGGTCGCCCAGGGGAATGCAACAGCGCCCGCCCACCGCGGGGTGTTCATGAACGCCAGGCCGGTCTCCGGGCTTGCGAGGAAGAGCAGGGCTCCTGGAACACGTCACCTTCCCATGCCGTACTACGAGGCACAGTGGTACAGACGCTTCACTCGCTTACCGTTGCGGGGGCAGCACCGGCATTGTCCGGCCCTGCTGGAGGGCCTGCGACGCACCGGTTTCCCGTTTCACCCCCTATGGGGGCACCTGAACGTGAGGCATAAGGAGAGCATGGGGCGGGCTTGGCGTCAATCTGTGGGTGCATCTGCCTTCCACCCATTTCAGGCTTGCGCGGGTTCCTGCCGGACGGCGCTATCCCTGCAGCCGTACCGTAGAAATCTACGCAGTTCGAACATCGCGGCCAGACTCACGCTGGGCCACCAGCGCGCGAATGCGCGGGATCAGGTCCTGCCCGTACTCGACCGCATCACGCAATTGGTCAAAACCGCGGAACAGGAAAGTGCTCACCCCAAGCTCGTAGTAAGCCAATGCGGCCTCTGCCACCTGCTCTGCAGTCCCCACCAGCGACGTAGAGTTACCGGCACCGCCACCCAGCGCGGCAATCTCGGTCCACAGCCGGGTGTCATGCACTTTGCGCTGGCTGGCCAGCTGCACCAGACGCTCAGAGCCGGCATTGCTCTTGCCGAAGTTCCTCTCGCGGCGGTTGCCCTGGTGGATGCCGATCCGCGCCTGGGCGTCGGCCAGAATGCGCTCGGCACGGCCCCAGGCCTCGGCCTCGGTAGCGCCCAGAATCGGCCGCAACGACAGGCTGAAGCGAATATGCTTTTCGCGTCCGTAGCGGGCGGCGGCCTTGCGCACTTTGGCGATGCGTTCGCGTACCTGTTCCAGCGGTTCGCCCCACATCATGTACACATCGGCGTGTTTGGCGGCCACTTCGACGGCCGCATCAGAGGCGCCAGAGAAATAGATCGGCAAATGCTGCACTGGCTTGACCAGGGTCAGGTTGTCTTCGACGCGGTAATGTGTGCCCTGGTGGTCGAACGGTTCATGGCGAGTCCAGGTGTCACGCAGTACCTGCAGGTATTCGTCGGTGCGCGCATAACGGGCATCCTTGTCCAGGAAGTCGCCATCGCGCTGCAGGTCGCCGCTGTCGCCGCCGGTAATGACGTTGATCGAGGCACGGCCACGGCTCAGCTGGTCAAGGGTGGCGAACTGGCGGGCGGCGAAGGTCGGGGCCTGGAAGCCAGGGCGGTGGGCTACCAGCAGGCCGATGCGCTCGGTGAGGGCGGCCACATAGCTGGCCAGAATCAACGAATCCGGCGCGCTGGTATTGACTGCCAGCAGCGCTTTGTCAAAGCCACCATACTCTTGGGCCTGGGAGAAGGCTTTGATGAACTCCAGGTCGACCAGCGGGCCGCGTGCTGCCTGTGACTCGCTGCTTTCCTGCGGGCCGATGAGGCCGATGAATTCGAGGCTCATGGAACAGAACTCCTTGTCGTGATGGGCTCAGGCAACCGCTGTCTGGGTGCGGCGCAGTGTGTTGCGGTTTTCCGGCACGTCGAGGCCGAAATGGTCTCGCAGGGTTGTACCGGCATACGTCTGGCGTACCAGGCCTCGCGCCTGCAGCAGCGGCACCACCTGCTCGGTGAAATACTGCAGGCCGTCGGGTAGCAGCGAGTTGATGATGAAACCGTCGGCCGCGCCGTTTTCGAACCAGTGCTGCAGGGCATCGCCAACCTGTTCCGGGGTACCGACGAAGTCCCGGCGTGGACGCGAGAAACGCAGCGCCAGCTCGCGCAAGGTCAGGCCTTCATCACGGGCCAGCTGCTTGAGTTGGTCCGAGGTGCCCTTGTGGCTGTCATTGCCCAGCGTGCCGAGGTCGGGGAAGGGCGCGTCCAAGTCATGGTGGCTGAAGTCGTAGTCGTTGAACGGCCGGCCAAGCGCAACCAGGGCATCTTCGATGCTTACCAGGTTCACGGCTTGCTGATAACGCTGTTCGACCTCCTCGGCGTCGCGGCCGACGATCGGGCGTATGCCGGGCAGGATGAACAATGCATCCGGATCACGGCCATGGCGCGCGGCACGCTGCTTGAGGTCCTGATAGTAAGCGTGGGCATCGTCGAACGATTCCGGGTTGACGAAGATGGCGTCGGCGTTTTGCGCGGCGAAGTTGCGACCCTCTTCCGACACGCCTGCCTGGAAGATCAGTGGCTGGCCCTGGGGCGAGCGCTGGATGTTCAGCGGGCCCTTGACCTTGAAGAACTCACCCTGGTGGCCGAGGGTGTGCAGTTTGGCCGGGTCGAAGAACTGTCCGCTTTGCTTGTCGCGGGTAAAGGCGTCGTCTTCCCAGGAGTCCCACAGCCCTTTGACCACCTCTACGTGCTCGCGCGCAATTCGGTAACGCACGGCATGCGGCGGGTGTTCAGCCTTGCCGAAGTTGTCAGCAGTACCGGAAAGCCAGGAAGTCACCACGTTCCAGCCCGCGCGCCCACCGCTGATCAGGTCCAGCGAGGCGAACTGACGTGCTACCTGGAAGGGCTCGGTGTAGCTGACCGTGACCGTGGCCACCAGGCCGATGTGTTCGGTTACCGCAGCCAGCGCCGAGAGGATGGTCAGCGGCTCGAAACGGTTGAGGTAGTGAGGGCTGGAGCGGGCGTGGATGTGCAGGCTGTCGGCAATGAAGGCGAAGTCGAACGTTGCCGCCTCCGCCAGTTTTGCCTGATGTTTGTAGAAACCGAAATTGACACTGGCATCGGCCAATGCATCGGGGTGGCGCCATTCGCCCCAGCCGTGGCCGACGCCATGGATCATGGCGCCCAGGCGGATCTGTCGTTTGCTCATCGGAATACCTGCGGGTTGTGCTGCAAATGGAGTCGATACGGCCTTGAAACTCAGCCGCGGCGGAGGTCGGTACAGGCCACAAGAACGCGGTCAGTTCTGGTAATCCAGTCCCTCCCGATCCAGCTGGCGTATCAGCGCATCCCAATGCCGCTGGATCCCTTCCCCCAGCCCATCGGAAAACCGCTTCGACTGCTCATGCACCTTGGCAATTGCTGCCGGCGCCGCGTACAGCAGTTGGTCGTTGCCCCCTGCCTGCGCCGCCACCTGGATGTTGCAGGCCCGCTCCAGCCCGTGCAGCTCGCGGAAGGCATGCTCGACGCTGATTCCCCCGGTCAGCAGGCCATGGTTGCGCAGGATCAGGATATTGCTGTCGCCCAGGTTGGCCACCAGCCGCTGCTGCTCGTCCAGGTCCAGGGCGACGCCTTCGTAGTCGTGGTACACCACGCGGCTGTAGTAGGCCAGGGCATGCTGCGAGATTGGCAGCAGGCCATCGCGTTGTGCCGACACTGCTGCGCCATCACGCGTGTGGGTGTGCAGCACGGCCTTGAGGTCGGGCCGCGCACGGTGAATGGCGCTGTGAATCACATAGCCGGCCTGGTTGATGCCCAGGCCCAGGGGATCATCGATGATCGTGCCATCTACATCGACCTTCACCAGGTTGGAGGCGGTGATCTCGTCGAACAGCAGGCCGAAGGCGTTGATCAGGAAGTGTTCGTCGGGCCCGGGCACGCGTGCCGAGAAGTGTGTGTAGATATGGTCGGTCCAGCGGAACAGGGCAGCCAGGCGATAGGCCGCAGCCAGCTTTACTCGCACCTCCCATTCTTCGGCGCTGACCCGTTGGCGCACGGTGTTTTCCTGGGGGGCGATGACAGACAATGCAGTCATGGTGTTCTCCAAAAAGTGTCGGTTCAGTAGCCGCGCTGGGTATCGACCAGGTTGTGCAGCGGTGCCTGTTCGCGGTAGCGGGCGAAGTTGTCGAGAAATGCGTCGAGCAAGGCCGGGTAGCCGTCCTCGGAAATCGCCGAGGTATGCGGCGACAGGAATACTCGCGGGTGCTGGTAGAGTGGGTGCCCCGTCGGTAGCGGCTCCGGTTCGGTGACATCCAGGCTGGCGCGGCCGATCAGGCCACTGTCCAGGGCATCGAGCAGGGCTTGCTGGTTCAGCAGCCCGCCACGGGCGATGTTGATCAGGTGCAGGCCGGGCTTGGCCTGGGCCAGTACCTGGTGGTCGATCAGACCACGGGTGGCAGGGGTGAGCGGGGCGGCGATGACCAGGTGATCGCTGCCGGCAAACAGCTGCTGCAGGTTGTCGACGCGCTGTACGCCCGGCACCTCGGCAATGGGTTGGCCTGGGCGATTCAGCGCCAGTACCTGCATGCCCAGGGCATTTGCCTTGCGCGCCAGGCTCTGGCCGATGCTGCCGAAGCCGAATATGCCCAGGGTACGGCCACGTACCGGGGCCAGCGGGGTCAGGCGCCAGTCGGCGTCTTTGACCCACAGGCTCGGTAGCTGCTTGGCGGCAGCGAGCACCAGAGCCAAGGCAAACTCGGCCACCTGCTCGGCATTGGCGCCGCGGCCACTGGTGACCGGCGGGCCCTGGAACACCCAGTCGGGGTAGAAGTCGATGCCCGAGGACACCACCTGCACCCAGCGCAATTGCCACGGCCAGCCGGCGGGCGGGGAATCCACTCGGTTACCGCGTACATTGACCGGGCGCAGGATGAAGACGTCGGCAGGGATGTCCAGCTGCAGCTGGGTGGGTGCGATATCGACCACCTCGTGGTCAGGCAAGTGATCGCGCAGGTACTGGTTAGCCTGGGCGTCCAGCTGGCTGGCGATGATCGAGTGGCTCATGCTGCCACCTCCGCCAAGGCTGCACGGCCGACCTGGCCAAGTACTACGTCATCCTGGGGGGTGTGGATGCGGCTGCACAGCACATCGCGATAGTGCCGCTCCAACGGGTTGCGCCGTGACAGGCCAGGGTTACCGGCAGCCTCGATGGCCAGCTCCACAGCCTGGATGGCATTGCGGCTGACCAGGTGCTTGAGTTGCCCGGCATGGCGCGGCTCGGTCTGCCCGCTGACGGCGGCGTTCAGCAGGCTCTGGTTGGCGAACAGCAGCGTGTCGATGCGTCCGACCACGTCCTGGAAACGCGCCAGGCTGGCCAGCGGTGCCCCCAGGTTGGACGGCGCCCGCTGGTTCAGGAACTGCACCAGCCAGTCACGTGCGGCCTGGGCCACACCGTCGTACAGTGCAGGCAGCAACACTGCCATCCACAGCAGGCCGGTGCTGTCGAGTTCGGGGCGTGGTGCGCTGGCCGGGCTGACGCTGACGGCATGCTCCAACGGGATCAGCACCTCGTCGAACTGCACTTCATGGCTGCAGGTGGCACGCATGCCCAGGTGGTCCCAGTCTTCGACGATACGGATGCCAGGGGTGTCCTTGTGTACCAGGAAGCCGCCTACGAGGGGGTCCTGGTCGTCGCTGCGGGCCCACACCAGGTACCAGCTCAGGCCATGGCTGCCGGTGGAGTAGATTTTGCGCCCGGACAACCGCCAGCCCTCGGCGGTGCGCCGAGCGGTGGTCGCCGGCAAGCCACCGCGTGCCGGTGTGCCCAGTTCCGGCTCGACGCGAAAGGCGTTGATCAGCGCGCCGTTGGCCACCGCGTCGCGTGCCACTTGCAGGCGCAGGTGCTCGGGCCAGCGATCCTCGTCCTGTAGGCGCAAGTGCTGCAGGTACTGCATCACCAGGATCAATGCGGTGGACGGGCAGCCTTTGCCGACGGCGGTGATCACCAGGCGTGCGCTGGCCAGGTCGGCCCCGCCACCGCCCAGGGCGCGCGGCACGGTGAAACTCAGCAGGCCGTGGCGGTGCAGCAGGGTGAAGTTGTCGACGGGGAACTGGCCGCTGCGGTCGTAGCGCTCGGCATTGCTGGCCAGGGCCTGGGTGAGTTCGGCTAGTGCGCTGGCGGAAGGGGGGTGACTCATGGGTATTCATCCCTGGAACACGGTGGGTTTCTAAGACCGTATTCGTATGGGTGAAGGCTGTAAAAGTCTTTTTTGTTCTATGCTAATTATCAGTTGTCTGAATTAAAGTTGTTAGTTGTTATGCAAGACTGGTATTTAATGGGGCTGCATTGCAGCCCATCGGGAACATGAGGCGTCTCCTAGACAGTGAACTGCGCCACGTTTTTACGCTCACCCACACAACTGTTGCCCGGCCACCCGGCCAAACAGCTCCACCGGCTCCTGCAGGTTGCCCAGGTAGCGCGGGTGGAACAGCCACAAATCCACCTGGGGCTTGAAGTCCGTTACATTGACCACATCCAGCGCGTCCCGATGGCGGCTGTTCTGCAACAACGGCTCAGGCACGAGGCCAAGCCCCTGCCCATTGGCCACCAGCCCCAATTGCAACTCGGTACCAAAGGTCTCCAGGTTGATCGACAAGCTCAGCCCCTGTTCACTCAGGGCGCGCTGCAGCCCCGCGCGGAAGCCGCAGCCATCGGGGTTGAGCACCCAGCCACGGGTGTAGCAGTCCTTGAGCTTGAGGCTGCGCTTGCCGGTGCTGCCTTTGGCTGCAACTACCCGCAGTGGCATGCGTGCGATCGACTGGCTGGCGATGCCCTCGGGGAAGATCTTGCCCGGCGGGAACAGCGCAGCGGCAGCGTCGAGTTCGCCATTTTCCATGCGCGCGATCAGGCTGCTGCCCCAGCCGCTGGTGACCTGGGTGCGCAGGTCCGGGTAGGTTTCGCGGATTTGCGCCAGGGCATCGAGCAGCACCACATCACCCAGGGTTTGCGGCACGCCCAGCCGCAGGGTCCCGGAAGGCGCTCCGTCGTTGGCCACCAGCTCGCGCAGCGAGTCGATCTCGCGCAAAATGGCTTTGCACTGTTCGTACACGCGCAGCCCCATGGGGGTCGGTTTGAGAGGCTTGGTGTTGCGGTCGAGCAGGGTGGCGCCCAGGTCTTCCTCGAAGTTCTGTACGCGGCGGGTGATGGCCGGTTGAGTCAGCTGCAGGGCCTCGGCGGCGAGGTTGGTCGACTGGCAACGGATGACCGCCACGAAGGCGTCCATGTCATCGATTTTCATATTCGGCGCTCACATATTGGGGCGGTGGGACATACCTTGGAAGAATAATCCTCATTGGCAGGATTGTCACAGCACCGTCCGGGTAACCCGCGTGATCAACCTTGGGCGAATGCCGCCAGCTTCTCCCCGTCCAAGCGGTAGCGCACCCACTCATCCTGCGCCTCGGCCCCCAGCTTCTGATAGAAACCGATCGCAGGCTCGTTCCAGTCCAGCACGCTCCATTCCAGGCGCCCGCACTGGTTCGCCACCGCCTCGCGGGCAATGTGCTGCAGCAGTTGCCGCCCGGCGCCATCGCCACGTTGCTCGGGTGTCACATACAAGTCTTCCAGGTAAATGCCATTGCGCCCGAGCCAGGTCGAGTAGCTGTAGAAATACACGGCAAAACCAATCGCCCGGCCATCACGCTCGCAGATCAGGCTGTGCACTGTGCTGCCCTCATCGAACAGGCTGTGCTCGATATCCGCCAAGGTGGCGACCACCTCGTGGCGTGCGCGCTCGTAATCGGCAAGTTCAGTGATGAAGGCCAGGATCTGCTCGGCATCGGTGCGAACGGCAGGGCGAATGATGAGGCTCATGGTGACGGCTTCCTTGATCCGGGTTAGCGGTACAGTGGTGTGTATCTAAATAATTTAATGTAACTGTATCGGTCGCAGGGTAGGGCGACTCCGGTAGTGTGACAGTACCTAAGAAGAAAGTGGAATGCCCGCCATGCTTGCCTCTGCCGACCTGCTGACTGCCTTCGTGCTATTTGCTTTCGTGTCTTCCATCACCCCTGGGCCCAACAACACGATGTTGCTGGCGTCGGGGGTGAACTTCGGCGTGCGCCGCTCGATCCCCCATGCCCTGGGCATCAGCGTCGGGTTCATGGTCATGGTGCTGGCCGTAGGCCTGGGCCTGGGCGAGGTGTTCAAGGCCTGGCCGCCGTTGTACACGGTGCTGCGCTATACAGGCGCGGCCTACTTGCTGTTCCTGGCCTGGAAGATTGCCACCTCCGGGCCGGTCGGGACGGCCTCTTCCAGTGCCCGCAAACCGCTGGGCTTCTGGGGCGCGGCGGCGTTCCAGTGGGTCAATCCCAAGGCCTGGGTGATGGCGGTAGGGGCGATTACCACCTACACGCCGGCGCAAGGCTATGTGACCAACGTGATCGTCATCGCCGCCTTGTTTGCATTGGTCAACCTGCCCAGCGTCGGTGTGTGGGTGATGTTCGGCAGCGCGTTGCGCAACTTGTTGCAGAACCCGCGCTGGCTGATGCTGTTCAATGTCCTGATGGCCGTGTTGCTGGTGATTTCACTGTACCCACTGCTGTTTGTAGAATCAGCGTTTTCCTAGCCTCGCGAGTACAGCCAACTGATGGAGTTGATCCCCTGGTCCCACGAATGTGCCGAAGGCTTCACCCTGCGTGGCTGGCGTACCCCGGCCAGCGGCAAGCCGTTGCTGCATTTCCTGCACGGCAATGGCTTCTGTTGCCTGGCCTACCAGCCGTTGTTGATGCGCTTGAGTGAGCATTTCGACCTGTGGCTTTGCGATGTCCAAGGGCATGGTGACAGTGACCACGGAGGGGTGTTTCGTGGTTGGAACCGTACCGCTGCGCTAGCCGTTGAAGCGTTTGAGGAAGGGCGTGGCGAGTACGGCGACGTACCTCGATTTGCTGTAGGGCACAGCTTCGGTGGCGTACTTACCGGGCTGATCCTGGCCAGCGAGCCGCAACTGTTTGCACGTGCCGTGCTGCTCGACCCGGTGCTGTTCAGCCGACGCATGATTGGCGTGATGGGGGCGGCAGCCCTGGTTGGTCTGCATCAGCGCCATGCGCTTGCGCGCAAGGCTGCCAGCCGCCGCAGCCACTGGCCCGATCGCGAAGCCGCGCTGGCTTCGCTGCAGGGGCGTGGCATTTTCAAAGGCTGGACCGATGCGGCGTTGCAGGCCTATGTCGAGCATGCCATCGGCGATTGTGGCGAGGCAGTGGTGCTCAAGTGCCGGCCCAGCCGTGAAGTGGAAATTTTCAGTTCGTTCCCCAAGCGCATGTGGGCAAGCCTGGCGGCGATCAATACCCCCACGCGGGTGATGTATGGCGAACGTACCTACCCCTTCGTACCGCACTCCGTACAGCGGCTGCTGGCAATCAACCCGCAGGTGACCGGCCACCAGGTACCCGGTGGGCACTGCTTCATGCAAGAGGACCCCGAGCTTTGTTCCAGCGAAGTGAAAAGGTTCCTACTGGAGGGGCTTGCGGGATAACTTTTCCACGCAGTAGCGGAGAAATGTCATCAGTAAGGTGATGCTTTTTTGAGCCTGCAACGATGATTACCACGACCTTTTCACAACACCCTTGTTTGCAAAAGCACTTCGATCATTCTTGGCAGGCAAACAATTCGCTGCGCCAGGCCATGCAGTACGCCCTCGCTCCGCTGGTCAGGCAAGCCCCCGTTTCTGTTGTTGTCGTGGGGTCTTACGGGCGGTGCGAGGTCTCGCGTATTTCGGACATCGATTTTTTCATCGTGCATGACGGCAGCATGTCTGAGGCCCGGCTGCTCGACGTACTGCATCAAGTCAAAAACCTGGTTCGACCGCTCAGCTGGCCGGGTGAGAGCGATGAGTCCAAGTTTGGTCAGGGCGCGCTTTCACTCTATTCGGAGTTGAGCAACCACATTGGATGGAAGCAGGAAAGCAATACGGCGCTCACCCGACGAATGCTGCTCCTGCTGGAAGGCCGCCCACTGTTTGGCGATGAGAGTTTCACTCGGTGGCGAACCGAGTTGCTGTGCCGGTATGTGGCAAGCGACCAAGGAACAGGGTTGCCCAGGTTCATGCTTAATGATGTGGTTCGGTATTACCGCAGCATGATGGCGAACTTCGAGGAAAAGCGGGCTGAAGGCAAGGCTTGGGGCGTGCGTAACATCAAGCTGAAGTTCTCTCGCAAGCTGCTTTACCTGGGAGGGATCGTGGTGATTGCCGAGGCCCATGGTCTACCGGCCAGTGAAAAGATTAAACGCCTCGACCATTGGCTTTCATTCACACCGCTACAACGCGTTGCGATGTTGGGACAGTCAAACCCCCATACTGGGCAGTTGCTAGAGCAGTATGCCTTGTTCCTGGACTTGATATCTTCACTGGAAAATCGTCGTCGCTTGGACTCACTGAGCCCAGAATACGCACGGAAAGATCCTCTCTACCGAGAAATTTCCATCGTAGGCAAGGCATTTTCCGAGGGGCTTGAGCAATGGCTCGCAGCCCAGTATCCAGGCCACCCAATCCTGCACGCAATGCTTTTCTGAACAGGCTCAGTGTCCTATTGGTGGAACGATGTATGCCATATGAGCCAGCTACCGCCGGATTGGCATCATTGATAAGGTTATCCCAGCCAAGAGAGGAGCCTTCTCATGAAAAAGATTCTGGGTATCCACCGCAGCCCCCACGCCCATTGGGTGGGTGATGGTTTTCCGGTGCGCAGCCTGTTCACCTACGACAACCTGGCCAGCCGGATCAGCCCGTTCCTGCTGCTGGACTACGCCGGCCCGCATGATTTCACCCCCACCACTGCACGGCGTGGGGTGGGCCAGCACCCGCACCGTGGTTTCGAGACCGTGACCATCGTCTACCAGGGTGAACTGGAGCACCGTGATTCCACCGGTGCTGGCGGCTTGATCGGCCCAGGTGACGTACAGTGGATGACGGCTGCCAATGGCATCATCCATGAAGAGTTCCATTCTCCGGCCTTCGCCCGCAGTGGCGGCACGCTGGAAATGGTCCAGCTGTGGGTCAACCTGCCGGCGCGGGACAAACGCGCGGCGGCTGGGTACCAGACCCTGCTGGCCAGCGACATCCCGGTGGTCACGCTGGACGGTGACGCCGGCAGCTTGCGGGTGGTTGCGGGCGACTACCGTGGGCACCTGGGGCCAGCTCGGACCTTTACCGCGATGGATGTGTGGGACCTGCGGTTGAATGCTGGCGCGGCCTTGCAACTGCCGGTCGCTGCCGGCCGCAACGCGGCGCTGGTGGTGCTGCGTGGTAACGTGCGAATCAACGGCGAGCGCGAGGCAGGCCCGGCCAGCCTGGTGTTGCTTGACCGGGAGGGTGAGGATGTCAGTGTCGAGGCGTTGGAAGGTGCCAGTGTGCTACTGCTCAGCGGTGAGCCGATCGATGAGCCGATCGTCGGCTATGGCCCGTTCGTGATGAACAGCCAGGCGGAGATCGCCGAATCTTTCGATGACTTCCATGCCGGGCGGTTTGGGCAGATGCAGGATGAGCGGGAAGGGGCTCGGCACTGAGCCTTGCCTGAAAAAGCCGGGGTTGCAAAGCAGCCCCGGCATGCTTGTACATGGCTTGACCCTCAAGGTTTTCTGGCATGATCCACCCATGCCCACCCTCACTCGACAGCACGCCGTGCGCCGATCATTGCCCACCCCCGGCCACCACACCCTGTGGCTGCGCTACCGTGCCCCCTATCATTGGCCCTCGACCCTGGGCTTCCTAGCCGCCCGCTGTATCCCCGGCATCGAAACCTGCCACGACGGCACCTACAGCCGCACCCTGATCGTTGCTGGCCACCACGCCGTCCTGCACGCGACGCCAATGACCAACCAACACCTGCGCGTTCGCCTTGAAGGCGCGCCTTCACACGCGCTGCCCGGCCTGATCGCCAGGCTGAGGCGGGTTTTCGACCTTGACGCCGACCCTGCACGCATCAGCGCCGAGCTGTCTTGCGACCCTTTGATGGCAAACCTGCTCAAGGCGCGCCCCGGGCTGCGTGTGCCGCAAGGCTGGGACGCCTGCGAGCAAGCCATGCGTACCGTACTTGGCCAGCAAATCAGCGTGGCCGGCGCCATGACCCTGGCGGGCCGGCTGGTGCAACGCCACGGCGCCCCGCTGCGTCTGTCGGCACCGGGCTTGAGCCACCTGTTCCCGGCTCTAGCGACATTGGCAAATGCACAGTTCGAAAACATGGGCATGCCGAGCGCGCGCGCCACCACCCTCGCCACCCTGGCCAACGCCTTGCTGGCCGACCCCGGCTTGCTGCGTCGCGGGCAAGTGCTGGATGAGCTATTGCGCAACCTGTGCCGGCTAAAGGGTATCGGGCCGTGGAGCGCCCACTACCTGGCGCTGCGTCAGGCCGGCGCCGCTGATGCCTTGCCGCTGGGTGACGTAGCCTTGATCAAGGCGTTGCGGTTGCTTGAGGGCGACGAGGCGCAACTGGCCGAAAGGGCACTGGACTGGCGCCCGTGGCGGGCTTATGCGGCGCAGCACTTGTGGGCCTCGCTGGGGCCGGCAGGGACCACTCGTCGTTAAGTCGGTCATTGCATTCGAACGCACGGCCTATGCGCAGGATCTTCCACTAAGGTGCTAGAGGATTCCCCGCATCATCATTGCCCCGGCGCATGGACGCCTGCCCGGGCATGCGCAATATCAATTGGCGCCCCGCCCGACAAAGGCGTAATTCCACACAACAGGCCATCGCACAGAGAGGGTCGTACCATGTCGTTGATAGGAGTTTCGATGCTAGAAATGCGGCAGATGATCGAGCAGGCGTGCCTGCCGGATCGCTGTGAAGTCAGCTGCCTGGATGGCGCCCACCTGACCATCCGCCTGGGTCAGGGCCAGAGTCTCGATCAAAGTGTGACCCTTAGCGGGGTCTCGCTGCACAACCTGAACAGTTGCCGTGACCTGGTCAACCTGGTGGGGCAGCTTCATGCGCTACGTGACAACCACCCGGCGCCTCTCAGGTCGATGGCCTGAGGGCGCCCGCCGTGCCCCGGTCAGCCCAAGCTGGCCGGGCGTACGTACTCTGGCATCAGGCCGTTGAACCAGAACAGGATCATCGCCACCAGCATGCTCACCAGCAGCAACAACCCTACACCCCAGACACAGGTTGCAAACAGCATCGCCTGTTCCTTCTTCAGCCGCAGGAATGTCTGCAACCCGCCATAGAGCAACACGCTGGCATAGGCAGAGGCAGCCAGCAGCGCGGCGAAAGCCAGCCAGCGAATAGGCACCAGGCCGACCACCCCGGCAAAGAACCACGGCGTGGCGCAGTAGGCGGCAAAACCAATGCACTGGTTCAGGCTGGGCTGTGCATCGAACCCGCGCGACATCCAGCGGATCATCACCCCCATCAGCATCACCCCCACGACGGTGGTGGCATACAGCAGCCCCGCCAGTTGCGCGGCGCTGCCCATGCTCAGGCGCACTCGCTCCTCAGCCGCCAGGCTCCAGCCGAAGGTGGTGGTGCCGACAAACAGGCACACCGCAGGGACCAGTGCCAGGGCCAACAGGCGCGGCAGGTATTGCTGTGGGTGGTCTTCCTCGGCACGGCGGATATCCAGCCAGGCGTCGGCGGGGTGGGTGAATAGCTTGAGCAACGGACTGTTCATGGCGTTCTCCAGCAGGCATGGGCCTTTTAGCTATGGAGACACGCTGCGGCCAGGCGGTTCAGCCGGGTTGGCCGCCGTTGATCGGCTTACTGCAATTCCAGCAGCAAGTTCAGGCCGCCGTCACCGCATTTGCCCTGGTCGCGGACCACACCACGGTAACTTCGCCCATCCCAGACGAAGGCCACGCTATGCGCACGGTCCACCTTGTCAGGCAGCGGTGGGCAAATGTGCAGGCGCAGCCCAGGGCGGCCTTGCAGGTTGAGGGCGGCGAGCTGGCATTGGCATTCCACGCTCTGCGCCACCGGGCCGAACAGGGTGTCGCGTACGTAATCGAGCTGCAGCGAGGCATTGGGTGCACGGCCAGGCATCTTCATGGGTGCGTGGCTCCGTTGCACAGGCTTGAAGGATTGAGCGGGTAGGGCATGGCGAGCTCCAGACTGAAGAGAGAGCGGCTTAACGTTTGAAGCTTGCCTGGCCAAGATGTTCAATGTGTTTCATGTACGTTCATCTTGTTCGACGTCGATGAGGGAGGGCAGACCCTTCAGGCACCCGCCTTGCGCAAAGTCAGGTTGATACGCCGCTCACCCAGGCGCGGGTGCGTGCCGGGCTTGATCGGTAGCACACCATGGAAGCGCAAGCGGTCTATGCCCCCCCAAACCAACACATCGCCGTGGCTCAGCGGGATGCGCTGGGTTTTGTCGGCGCGCTGCAGACCGCCGAACAGGAACACCGCCGGCAAGCCCAGTGACACCGACACGATCGGTTGGCCGAAATCCTGCTCATCGCGGTCTTGGTGCAGGCTCAGGCGGGTGCCCGGCAAGTAGTGGTTGACCAGGCAGGCATCTGGCACGAAACCCTCGAACCCAGCCAAGGCTGCAGCACGGGCAGCCAGGGCGAGCAAAACCGGGGGCAGGGCGGGCCAGGGCTTGCCGCTAAGTGGGTCGCTGGGGCTGTAGCGGTAGCCGCCTTCGTCACTCACCCAGCCCAGCGAGCCGCAATTGGTCAGGCCTACCGCCATGCGCAGGCCCCCCGGGGTGTGCATGTGCCGGAACGGCGCGGCACGCAGCACTGGGCGCAGGGCGTCGAGCAACGCCTCGGTTTCGGCCAGGGCGAAGCCAGGCAGCAGCACGGTGTGGCTGGCCAGGCGTTGCGGCTGGGGGCCGAACAGGTCGAGGTCGGACTGGATCATGAGGGGCTGCATATGTGTGATGTGTAGCCAGTGTATCCCGATGGATGCAATTGCTGTAGGACCGGCCTTGTGCTGCGAAGAGGCCGGCATAGCTCCCCAGGCGGAGCGAAAGTATGCCAAGGGTTGGGGTATCAAAAAAGGAACCGCGGCACCAGGGAGAGGAGCACCGCGGTTCAAGGGGGAGAGGTTTACTTCTGGGTCACAGTGGCCAGGTTCGCGCTGCCCAGCTGGGTGATGGTGGCGGTTTGGGCGATACCGCTCTGGTCGACGAACGCCTTGTTGCCCTGGCCTCCCTGGGTCACGTAGGCGACGTTGATGCTGTCAGTCTGTTTGATGGTGGCTTCGTTGCCGCTACCGTACAGCTGGTTGGTGTAGCTTTGGTTGGCGTAGCCGGACTGGTCGAGGGTGATGGAGTTGCCGGTGCCCTGGCTGTTGCCGTAGGCATAGTTGTCGGTACCGCGTTGGTCGGCGATCAGGATGTTGTCGGTGCCGTTCTGCTCGAAGTACAGCTCGTTGTTGACGTCATCCTGCTTGGTCTGCATCTGGTTGCCTTTACCCGTCTGGGTCAGCGTGGCCATTTGGTCAGCGCCCTTCTGGGTCAGGTTGACGCCGTTGCCATTGCCCGTCTGGTTGATGGTGGCGTTCTGGTTGGTGCCGAACTGGCCGCCCATCTTGGCGCCTTTCCAGTTGCTGGCGGTGATGCTGTTGCCATTGCCTTTGGTGTTGATGGTCAGGTTGAGGTTTTCACCATTTTGGTAGGTGAAGTGCAGGTTGTTGTTGCCGGTCTGGGTGATGGTGGCGGTCGCGTTGTTGGTCTCGAACTGATCCGACCAGCTGGCGTTGGCATTGCCTTGCTGCGACAGGCTGACCTTGTTGCCGGTACCGAAGCTCTGGTCGATATAGCCTTCGTTCGCCTGGCCGGTCTGGGTCACGGAGGCCTGGCTACCGATCTGGTTGTCCTGCCACACCTCCACCGAGTTGCCGCCACCGTACTGGCCAATGCCGATGGTGCCACCGGTGCCTTCACGCTGGTCGCCATAGGCCCAGTTGTCGTGGCCATCCTGGTAGACCTGAATGTCGCCATCGACATGGTTCAGGTGCTCGGCGGCGGCGTAGTTGTCCTGGCCGGTCTGGTTGACGGTGCTGCGGTTGTTGAGGCCACCGAAGGTTTGCTCGATGAAGGCCTCGTTGCGCTGGCCAGATTGCCAGGTGGTAGCTTTGCTGCCTTCCTGGCTGTCCTGCCATACCGTGGATTTGTTGCCGACGCCTTGCTGGGTTTGCAGCGACTCGTTGTTCAGCCCAACCGACTGGCTGGCGAAGGCGTCGTTGTAGCTGCCTGAAGCCTGCTGTTTGATCTGGCTGCCATTTTCAAACAACTGCTCGGCGTAGCCGGCATTGTACTGGCCAGTGGCGCTCTGCTGGATATCGCTGGTGCTTTCGGTCTGCACCGCCAGGTGGTTGTGGCCCTTGCCGGTCTGGTTCTGGGTGGCCGAGGCAAAGGAAGCCTGGGTCTGGGTGACTTCGGCGATGTTTTCCTTGCCGTCCTGAGTCTGGGACGAGGTGCTGTCAGCAGCCATGGCCTGACCTGCGAGGGCCAGGACGATAGCGGCACTTAACGGAGCGAGCTTGTACATGGTGGTGCCTCCAGGTCTATCGGTATTGGGTGATCTGAACATGCTGGCCATTGCCGGCCTGGGTCACGGAGCTGTTGAGGCCCGAGCCGGACTGCACGATGCTGGCGCTGTTGTCGTTGCCGATCTGCTCGATGGCAGCGCTGTTGCTGCTGCCGCTTTGGCGGATCGACGCGCTGTTGCCATTTCCCTGTTGGCTGATGCTGGCCATCAGGTCATTACCTTCTTGCAGGATGTACGCTTCTTGCGCACCACCGGCCTGGACGATGCGGCCCAACAGGGCCTGACCGTTCTGGTCGAGGGCGGCGCGGTTGCCCGACCCTTGCTGTTCGATCACCGCAGCCTGACCGGCACCGACCGGTAGCAGGCGGATGATCACCGGGTCACCTAGGTCGTTGCCGGGCGCAAGGTCGGCATTGTCCATCAGGTCATCGGCCCAGCTGGCCTGGCCCGCCAGGGCCAGGCTGAACAGCAGTGGATACAGGCGTTTCATGGCGTTTCCCCCGCCTTTACTGCACAACCACGTTGACGGTGCGGGTGGTACCCGGGCTGGTGGTGATGGTTGCCGTCGGCGCGGCGGTCGGGATGATCGTGGTGCTGTTGCTCACTGCCAGACGCCAGCGGCCGTTCACCGGCACCGTGGCGGTACCCAGCGTCTGCACGCCGGTGGTGGTGGTGACCCGGACGGTGACAACGTTGCCCGTGGTTACCGACGAGGTACCGCTGATATCCCAGTTGTACCGGTTGTTGGAGCGCGCCGTGACAGTGGCTGCCGTGACCGCGAAGGTTTCGGCGGCAGGCCGTGGCGATACGTTGACGGTGACCGTGCCTGGGGTAGACAGCGCCCCCAGCGAGTCACGGGCCTGGTAGGTGAAGGTGGTGGTGAAGGCCGTGGTCACCGTGGCCGGTGGGGTGTAGGTCACCGTGGTGCCGTCGGTGCTGACTGTGCCTCGGCCGGCAGCCGGTTGGGTGACGCCAGCAACGGCCAGCGGTACGTTGCCTTCTGGATCGGTGTCGTTGGCCAGCACGTTGATGGTCAATGGCACGCCCAGGGTGGCAACGGTTTCCGGGTTGGCAGTCGGTGCCTGGTTAGGCGCGACGTTGATGGTGACCGTGGCCGGTTCCGACTTCAGCCCCTTGGCGTCCACCGCCCGGTAACTGAAGGTGGCCACCAGCGGTTGCGTGGCCCCGGCTGGCGGGGTGTAGGTAACCGAGGTGGTGCCGTTGAGCACCACGCCGCCAAGGCCGGTTCCAGGCTGGGTCAGGTCGCTGATGGTCAGCGGAACGTTGCCGTCCGGGTCGCTGTCGTTTTGCAGCAGGTTCAGGGTAATCGGCACACCGACACTGGTGCTGCCAACGTCGGCCTGGGCCAGCGGTGGCTGGTTGGCCGCCTCGACCGGTGCGTTGCCGACCACGATCACCGGCTCCACGTCGCTACCCCCATGGGCAGACTTGACCGTAACGGTGGCTGGCGGTTGCGCCACATCGTTGACCGTGAGGCTTTGCAGCGTGCCCGATTTGGACAGGCGGCCATAGCCTTGGGCGAGCATGTCGGGGATGGTGACCTCGTCACTCGACCTGGCCTCGATCAGCAGGCGCTTGTTGGCCCAGTCATAGCGCGCGGTGCTGATCTTGACCACGTCGGTGAGCTTGCTTGACAGCGCGGTCGGCTGGGTGCCGGCGGCACTGTTGCTGGCGGTGACCACCACTACCGCCGGCGGCACGGCCTGGCTGAGCTGCTGGCTGAAGAACAGGCCATTGTTGTCCGCCGTCAGGTTGAACTGGCAGGGCGAAGGCGGCGTGCCGATAAGCGCCAGGCCATTGCGCATGCACAGGCTGGCCTCTTTCGGGGCCTTGGCGAACACTTCCACGCGGGTGCCGCTGCCGTTGCGCGAGTAGGTGGCGCGCTCCAGGGTGACCGGGGTTTGCGCGCGTTGGTCCAGCACCTTGCCCGAGACAGTGAACAACGCAGTCTCGATGCGACCGGGCGGGCCGTCGATGCGGATGAAGTTGGTATTGAACGGGCTGCCCACCACGGCTTCTGGGCGGTTCGGGTCACCAATGAAGGTTTCGGTGGCGCCGGTGTCCGGGTTGACTTCGGTGTAAGGCCCGCCAACCCCTCGCAGCCATGGCCCGAGTGCGCCGTTGAGCGCCCCGGTGAAGTTCCCCGGCGCACCGATACCGATGTCGCGGGTAATGTTGATCGCTCGCCGACCGGGCGAGGTGACGTTGACGGTTTCGACACCGTAAGGGTGCGTAATGGTGTACACACCTGCGCGGGGTACCGATACACGAATACGGATGCGGGCGAAGCTCTGCTGGTCGCCGTCCACCGGGTTTTCGGCGGCAAAGGCCGCTTCCAGGCCTGCGACATAGGCATCCAGTTCATAGCCGCTGTTACCCACGGCAGGGATGGTGGCCTCGGCCAGGAACCAGAACATCTCAGGCGGCCAGTTGTCCGGGAACACCAGCGGCAGCGCATCGTCGTAGATGCCGGGTTCCGGCAGCAGGGTGCACATGTAGGACGGTGCGGCCGGGGTGCCAGGTACGCGGGTACTGGTGGCACGTGACTGGCACAGCTCCAGGGACTGGTTCAGGCCGTCCTTGTACCACATCGGGTAGCCACCGGTGGCGAAGGTGTAGGGCCCTGGGTCCACTTCAGACAACGCGGCAAAGGCAGCGCTGGTAACGGTGAGGGAAAAACCGGCGGCGAACAGCGCACGGCGCGACCAAGTGTTCATGCTGCCTCCTTGAAGGCTGAGCCTTTGTCTGTTCATGGCACCAGCACCACGTCTTCGGTATCGCTACCCCCATTGGCGCTGGTGACCTGCACCTTGGCCGGCGGGATGGGTGAGACGGTCATGCTCAACGTCTTCACCGCGCCGTTGCCGCCAAGGTTGCCGATCAACGTACCGTTGCCGGTATGGGCGGTGAGCACGGGTGGGGTGGTTTCGTCGCTGGTGCTGGCCACCAAGGTCAGCTCGCCGGTGGACAGCCGGTACTGGGCTTGGGTGATGGTGACCAGGTCGGTCAGCGGCACGTTGTGGGTGGTCAGGCTGCTGGTCGGAATCGCCACGCTGTTGTCGGCGGTGAGTGTGAGGATGGTGCCGGCCGCCGGGTTCAGCGCCGATTGGGCGTACCAGGCGCCGGTGCCGTTGGCCTCGGTGAGGCTCAGGTTGGGGGTCTGGCTGGTCAGGGTTACGCTGGCAGGCGGCGGCGGGGCCATCACGAAGATGTCCTGCTGGGCACGCAGGTCGCCATTCTCGGTATGCCGCGAGTACGTGCTGCGCTGTGGCATCAGCGGGGTAGGCAGGGCGACAGTCGAGAGCTTGCCGGAGATTGCGAAAAGTTCGGTACGCAGGTCGATGCCGCCAGGGCCTTCGATGCGGACGAAGTTGGTGTTGAACGGGCTGCCGGTTACCCGTTCTTCCAGGTTCGGGTCGCCGATGAAGCGTTCGTTACCTTCGGTGTAGGGGCCGTTGACACTGCGCAGGAACGGCCCGACATCGCCCTTCAGCGCACCGGTGAAGTCGCCTGCGCCGGCAATGCCGATGTCGCGGGTCATGTTGATCGCACGGCGCCCTGCGGCGGGGACATCGAACACTTCAACGCCGTAGGGGTGGGTGACCACGTAGGTGCCGGCGGTAGGGACATCAACCCGGATACGCACCCGGGCGAAGCTGACCTGGTCACCCTCCACCGGCTCTTCGGCGGCGAATGCCGCTTCGATTGCCGTGCCGTAGCTGAGGTTGATGCCGCGGGCGGCGTCGGCGATGGCGGCGTCGGCAGTGAACCAGAATGCCTCGTCAGGGAAGTTGGTGGGGAAGACGATGGGTTGGGTATCGTCGAACACACCGGGGGTCGGGAGCAGCGTGCACATGTACGACGGTGCGCCGGGCGCGCCGGCGACCCGAGAGCTGACGGCCTTGGTCAGGCACAGGTCGAGGGTTCGACCGTGACTGTCCTGGTACCAGGCGGGGAAGCCGCCGTTGGCGGGGACGTAGGCGCCTGGATCGACAGCGTTCAGGGCAGCCTGCGCCGGAAGCTGGAGCATGCCGGCGAAAATCGCCACTGCCAGCGGGTGGGGTATCGGTCGGTGCATGAGTCAATTCCTCCTGCAAACGGGCCCATGGACTTGGGGCGTCTGGGAGGAGATCGGCAAGAGCTGTGCCAACAGTTGAATATTGCGTTGCAGGCCTTGTGGCGCAGGGGGTGGAGGTTTTCAGCAGGAGGGTTCACAAGCGGCCGGCGGTGGGCAGCGTTCCCCCAAGGTTGGGGATTGGGGGCAAGTAATTCCAACCCAGTTTTCGCACCCCCGCCATGCCAAGGCGAGCACCGGACCTGTGTGAGCAGCACAAGGCTGCTCCAGGGCTAGCTTGGGTGATGGTGCAAACCAGCCGCTGCCACAGGTACTACGCGAAGTCTGCAGTCTGGGTACTAACGGCTTCAGGACTGTGTTCAGGCGCCTGCAACGCGATGCGTCCATAGAAAAACAATGCCGTTGCCCAGGTTGTCAGCCAGACAAAGATCCCAGCCCAGAAGGTATGGGACATATAGTGCCAACCCTGCAGCACCCGGGTAGTGCCGTACACGAACCCGATCAACAAAATAGCCACCAGCAACTTGCGTGCATGCGCCCACCGGTGACGAAGTGCAACGAAATACAGCGCCAACAAGGTAAACCCGCTGGAAGCATGGCCACCCGGCCAGCAACGGCCATCGCCGGCCTTGCTCCACAAGGAAAAGTTTTCGAACCATTCGACCCGGGCGTGCGAGCCGCCATACAGCGTGGTTTCCACGGGGCAATACACGCTGGTGTGGCTTTTCAGGTAATGAATCACGGTTGTGCTCAGCGCAAACGCCACCACAATAAACAGCAAGTCGCGGCGGTGTTGGGTGGTAAAACGCAGCACCGGGGCGATTCGGGCCTTTTCCAACACCCGGGTCAGGCCCCCTTGAGGGCGGTTGGCCAGGCGCGGCCAGATGAACGACAGCAGGCTGCCGATGACGGCCAGCTCACCCGTCCAGTCCGGCAGGATGCGCGGCCATTTGTGCGTGGCTTTCTCGAACCACTGGTTGTGCAGCAGCGGGAACTGCCCAGTGGCCGGGTCGAGCAGCAGGTTGCTAATCCAGCGATCGAGCTCCGTGAGGTCGAATGCCATGAACACGATGGCGGCCAGCAACAGCGGCAGCAGCAGGTTGTTGCGGTAGAAGGTGGCGCGGGAGGGCATGTTCAGAGTTCCTTGGCTTCAACGAGTTTGCGCCATTCACTGGCTGCTATCTGGCCCAGCATTTTCGCCTTGCCATCGCTGCCCTGGGTAATGAACAGGGCGCTGGCATAGCTGTTGGACATCGCGCTTGAGGGCACTTCTAGCGCCTGTTCCAGCCGCTCCATGCAGCCGCTGTGGCTGACCAGCACGAGGTTGTGGCCGTTTCGCTTGAGCGCCAGGGCGTTTTCGGCAAAGTCGCCGTCACACTGATTAAGCCAGTCTTGCGTGGCAATGGTTTTACCGAACATGGCGTGTGCGGTCTGCCGGGTGCGCACCTCCGGGCTGGCCCAGACATCGGCTGCGCTCAGGCCGAGGTGTTGCAGGCCGAGGCCTACATTGGCCGCCACCTGGCTGCCCGCGACCGTGATACCGCTGGGGTCACCCAGGCAGGCACCGCTGGAGCGGTCGCAGCGTTCAGCATGGCGCAGCACCACAATCACCGAGCCTTTCGCCCAGGCGGCCTCGAGCCCGCTGCGTTGCAGGTGATGCGGGTTGCCCAGGTTTGGGATGGCCATGTGGGCATGCGCCCAGGCTGCTGCCGCGCCCAGCACGAACAGCATGCACAGGACTGCCAATTGCGCCGCACCCCAAGGCAGTCGGTATACCTGCGCAAGCCGTGAGGCGGGGGATTTGTCGATAACGCCTTGCAGCATATTGCCACTCCAGTCAGCTCGCTCCATACGAGAGCGTCGGCACTGTAGGCGGTGGAATGTCGGCAGAGAGTGAGGCAGGTGTGAAAAAAGCCTTATCGGACAGCCGTACGGGGGTGGCTTGAGCTGTAATAAGTCAAGTATGAAACCGGTTTCAAAACATTTCTGAACGCGCTAGATTATTCGGCTGTCTTCTTGATGGCCTATCAAGATCACCCCCTAAAGAAATCAGATGGCGCTTTCCAAGGCCGCCGCACAGCCGAATGAGGACTTCCAATGCCTGAGCATGCCCCAGACAACCCGCGCAGGGATTTTCTGCGCAAGACCTTGACCCTGATCCCTGTCGTTACCGTGGCCAGCACAGGGCTGGGCGTGGGCGCCAGCCAGCTGCTTGCGGCCCCGCAAGCGCATCAGCAACCCAACGTGCCGGCCACGCCACCCGCGGGCGACTATCAGCCGACGTTCTTCAGTGGCGAAGAGTGGGCTTTTGTCCAAGCTGCCGTGTCGCGCATCATCCCGGCCGATGAACTTGGCCCCGGCGCACTCGAAGCCGGCGCCGCCGAATTCATCGACCGGCAGATGAACACTCCCTATGCGACGGGTGCACAGTGGTACATGCAAGGCCCGTTCAACGCCGACGCGGCGCCCGAGCTGGGCTATCAGCTACAGCTCAACCCACAACAGATCTACCGCCTGGGCATCGCTGCCGTGGACGGCTGGTGCAAAACCAACGGCGGGCAGCCTTTTGCTGCGCAAGATAGCGCTACCCGAGACCGTATTCTCAGCAAGGTCGAGGCAGGCGAGCTGGTGTTCGATACCGTTCCGGCCAAGGTGTTCTTCAGCTTGCTGGTGCAAAACACCCGTGAAGGGTTCTTCTGCGACCCGATCCATGGTGGCAACAAAGGCATGGTCGGCTGGACCCAGATTGGTTTCCCCGGCGCCCGCGCCGACTTCATGGACTGGGTCGAGCGCAACGAGCCTTACCCGTTTCCGGCTGTATCGATTCGCGGCGAGAGGGCTTGAAGCATGGCGACTGTGTTGAACAAAGTGGATGCCGTGATCGTCGGCTTCGGCTGGGCCGGCGCGATCATGGCCAAGGAGCTGACTGAAGCGGGTCTGCACGTGGTAGCCCTGGAGCGTGGGCCGATGCAGGACACCTACCCGGAAGGCAGCTACCCGCAGGTGATCGATGAGCTGACCTACAGCGTGCGCAAGAAGCTGTTCGTCGATGTATCGAAAGAAACTGTCACTGTCCGCCATAGCGTGAACGACGTGGCGCTGCCCAACCGCCAGCTCGGTGCCTTCCTGCCAGGTAAGGGCGTTGGCGGTGCAGGCCTGCACTGGTCGGGCGTGCACTTTCGGGTCGACCCGGTCGAGTTGCGCCTGCGCAGCCACTACGAAGAGCGCTACGGGCGCACGTTCATCCCCGAGGGCATGACCATCCAGGACTTCGGCGTCAGTTACGAAGAACTGGAGCCGTATTTCGACTTTGCCGAAAAGGTTTTCGGCACTTCAGGCCAGGCGTGGACCGTCAAAGGCAAGGTGGTCGGTGAAGGGAAGGGCGGCAACCCCTATGCACCGGACCGTTCCAACCCGTTCCCACTGCCTGCGCAGAAGAACGTTGTATCGGCCAGGTTGTTCGAAAAGGCCGCCACGGGCCTGGGCTACAAACCCTACAACTTGCCCTCGGCAAACACCTCCGGCCCCTACACCAACCCCTACGGTGCGCAAATGGGGCCGTGCAACTTCTGTGGTTTTTGCAGCGGCTACGTGTGCTACATGTACTCCAAGGCCTCGCCCAACGTGAACATTCTGCCGGCGCTGCGCCAGGTGCCCAACTTCGAGTTGCGGCCCAATGCCCACGTGCTGCGGGTGAACCTGGACGATAGCAAGCGCAAGGCTACCGGTGTGACCTATATCGATGCCCAGGGGCGCGAGGTGGAGCAGCCAGCGGAGCTGGTGATCCTGGCGGCGTTCCAGTTCAACAACGTTCGCCTGATGCTGCTTTCCGGCATTGGCAAGCCTTACGACCCGGTGAAGAACGAAGGTGTGGTCGGGCGTAACTTCGCCTACCAGAACATGGGGACGGTCAAGGCGTTCTTCGACAAGAGCACCTACACCAACAACTTTATCGGCGCGGGTGGCAATGGCATTGCCATTGACGACTTCAATGCCGACAACTTCGACCATGGCCCGCACGGCTTTGTCGGCGGCTCGCCGATGTGGGTGAACCAGGCCGGCAGCCGGCCAATTGCCGGCATCTCCAACCCGCCGGGCACGCCGGCCTGGGGCAGTGCCTGGAAGAAAGCCACAGCGGACTACTACACCCACCAGGTGTCGATGGACGCCCACGGCGCTCACCAGTCCTACCGTGGCAACTACCTGGACCTCGACCCCACGTACCGCGACGCCTACGGCCAGCCGCTGTTGCGCATGACCTTCGACTGGCAGGAGAACGACATCAAGATGAACCAGTTCATGGTCGGCAAGCTGAGCAAGATCGCCCAGGCGATGAACCCCAAGGCCATTGCCGTGCTGGGCAAGCAGGTGAAGGATCACTTCAACACCGCCAGTTACCAGACCACCCACCTGAACGGTGGCGCGATCATGGGCACCGACCCGAAAACCAGTGCACTGAACCGCTACCTGCAAAGCTGGGACGTGCACAACGTGTTCGTCCCGGGCGCTTCGGCGTTCCCGCAGGGGTTGGGGTACAACCCGACCGGGCTGGTGGCCGCGCTGACCTATTGGTCGGCCCGCGCCATCCGCGAGCAGTACCTGAAAAACCCCGGCCCGCTGGTTCAGGCCTGAGGAGCGATGAGCATGAAGACAATGTTGATCGCAACCCTGCTGCTGGGTGCCGGTACGGCTGCGCAGGCGGCCACCCATGACGATGCGCAGGTGCGCCAAGGTGCATACCTGGCCCGCGCCGGTGATTGTGTGGCCTGCCACACCGCCAAGGGCGGCAAGCCTTTTGCCGGTGGCTTGCCGATGGAAACGCCAATCGGCACGGTGTATTCCACCAACATCACCCCGGCAGCCAGCGGCATTGGCCAGTACAGCTTCGAGGACTTCGACCAGGCGGTGCGCAAGGGTATCGGCAAGGACGGCAGCACCCTGTACCCGGCCATGCCGTATCCGTCATATGCACGGGTCAGCGAGCAGGACATGCAGGCGCTGTACGCCTACTTCATGAAGGGCGTGGAGCCGGTCGAGCAGCCGAACAAGGCCACCGACATTCCTTGGCCACTGAGCATGCGTTGGCCGCTGGCAATCTGGCGTGGCCTGTTCGCACCAGAGGCCAAGCCTTGGCAGGCCTCGGCGGCAGCCGACCCGGTGGTCAACCGTGGTGCGTACCTGGTCGAAGGGCTTGGGCATTGTGGCGCCTGCCATACGCCACGAGCGCTGACCATGCAGGAAAAAGCGCTGAGCCCTGCGGATGGCGAGCAGTTTCTGGCCGGCAGCGCTCCGCTGGACGGCTGGATTGCCAAGAACCTGCGTGGCGATCACCAGGACGGGCTGGGCAGCTGGAGCGAGGCGCAGCTGGTGCAGTTCCTCAAGACTGGGCGCAGCGATCGCAGCGCCGTGTTCGGCGGCATGAGCGACGTGGTCGAGCACAGCATGCAGCACATGACGGATGCCGACCTGACCGCGATCGCCCGCTACCTGAAGACCTTGCCGCCGAGCAACCCCGACGACCAGCCGCACGTCTACGACAAGCAGGTGGCGCAGGCGCTGTGGAACGGTGATGACAGCAAGCCTGGGGCGGCGGTGTACATCGACAATTGCGCGGCCTGCCACCGCACCGATGGCCAGGGCTACACCCGAGTGTTCCCAGCGCTGGCCGGTAACCCCGTGGTGCAAACCACGGATGCCACATCGTTGATCCATGTGGTGTTGGCGGGGGGCACGGTACCGGCAACGCATACCGCGCCATCGAACTTCACCATGCCAGCGTTCGGTTGGCGCCTGAGTGACCAGGAGGTTGCCGAGGTGGTGAATTTCATTCGCAGCAGCTGGGGTAACCAGGGCGGCGCCGTTACGGCCAGTGATGTGAAGTCGCTTCGCTGACCTCTTACGTGCATCCTGATGCATTGGGGGGGCGGGGTTAACCCGCTCCCTTATTCGGCGTCTTAAAATTACTGTTATATCAGTATCTTAAGTAGCTTATATAATCTCGAATACCATATCGGCTTCAACATTACTGACTAACGGTATGTTGACGAATTGCCACAGATTTGCTGTATTGAAACCGGTTTCATCGCAATCACAATAATCACAAGGACAACCCATGATCGACGCGCCTGCCCATGCCCGCGAACGGGTCACCATCAGCGAAGTAGCGCGTGTCGCTGGCGTTTCCAAAGCCACCGTCTCCCGTTACATCGGTGGCGATCGTCAATTGCTGGCCGACGCTACCGCCAAGCGCCTGGAAGAGGTCATCGAGCGCCTCGGCTACCGCCCCAACCAGATGGCCCGCGGCCTCAAGCGCGGCCAGACGCGACTGATCGGCATGCTGGTAGCCGATATTCTCAACCCCTATTCAGTGGCCGTGATGCATGGTGTGGAAACCGCCTGCCGTCAGCACGGTTACAGCCTGGTGGTGTGCAACACCAACCGTGACGACGAGCAGGAACGTCACCACTTGGAGGCCCTGCAGAGCTACAACGTCGAAGGGTTGATCGTGAACACCCTGGGTCATCACCCCGGTGAACTGCTCAACCTGCAGCGTGACATCCCCATGGTGTTGGTCGACCGCCAGTTGCCCGAACTGAACGTGGACCTGGTCGGCCTGGACAATGCCGACGCGGTCGAGCAGGCCCTCGACCACCTGCAGGCCCAAGGCTACCGCGATATCCTGGCAGTCAGTGAACCCCTCGATGGCACCAGCTCACGCCTGGAGCGGGTGCAGGCGTTCGGTGCGTCGGTCAGCCGCCGGCCCGGCATGCGTCAGCAAGTACTGGAAACCAGCACGGGGCTGCAGGGCCAGCTGGCTTCGTTTCTCGCCCGCCATAGCCATGGCCCACAAGCCATCTTCACCTTCAACGGCGTAGCGACCTTGGCGGTAACCCGGGCCTTGCAAGAGGCCGGGTGCAACTTGTTTGCCGACGTCGGGTTGATCGCCCTCGACGACCTGGACTGGTACCCCTTGGTTGGCAAAGGCATCACTGCACTGGCCCAGCCTACCGAACGCATCGGTGAGGCGGCTTTCGAAAGCCTGCTCGGCCGCCTTCGCGGCGACAGCGGGGCAGCGCGGCGCATCGACTTCAAGGCCGACCTGATCATCCGCGGCTCAACCCAACCCCAGTAAGCAACGGCAGGCCTGTGTCCGCCGCTGCCGATCAAAAATGAAACCGGTTTCATAAGGATAAAAACAATGCACCCGAACCCCGTTTCCATCAGCCTTTCCAGCTACGGTGCCGACTTTGTGCGGCAACGTGGCCAAGAGCAGTTCCTGGACTTGCTGGCAGCCGCTGGCGTTAGCCGAGTGGAATTGCGCGAAGAACTGTTCGCCAGTGCACCTGACGCTTCCGCCCTGGGTGCGGTCATTGCCGCATTGCACCTGGAGTGCCTGTATTCGACACCCCTTGAACTGTGGACCACGCAAGGCATGCCCGATCCACTCCTGGTCCACAAGCTGGAAATCGCCCGAGCGCTTGGCGCGGTGGCGCTGAAGGTTTCACTGGGCCATTTCAATGAGCGCTGCGATATGGCAGCCCTGGCGGCAGTGCTGCCAGCACATGGGCCGCTGCTGCTGGTTGAAAACGATCAGACCACCCAAGGAGGCAGGATCGAACCCCTGGTGGAGTTTTTCCAGAATGCCGAGCAGTTACGGCTGCGCCTGGGGATGACGTTCGATATCGGTAACTGGCAGTGGCAGGGTGAGGCTGCGGGGCAAGCCGCACGGCAACTTGGCCGTTGGGTGCAGTACGTGCACTGCAAGGCTGTGCAGCGCCGGGCCGATGGCCGCCTGGTTGCCATACCGCCCCAGGCGGCGGACCTACACGAGTGGGCAACGCTGCTGGCCGAGTTCGCGCCTGGCGTGGTACGCGCCGTCGAGTACCCCTTGGTTGGCGAAGACCTGCTGGCGCTGACCCGCGCCCAGGTGCGTAGCCTGTCTGCGCTGGGCGCGGAGCAGGAGGTGGCCCATGCATGAGCATGACGTGCTGTGTTTCGGCGAGACCATGGCCATGTTCGTTGCCGAGCAAACCGGCGACCTGGCCAGTGTCGAGCAGTTTGGCAAACGCATCGCCGGTGCGGACAGCAACGTGGCCATCGGCCTGGCGCGGCTGGGTTTCAACGTGCGCTGGCTGAGCCGGGTAGGTGACGATTCGCTGGGCCGTTTCGTGCTCGACAGCTTGCGCCGCGAAGGCCTGGACTGTTCTGGCGTGGAGGTGGATGCCAGCTACCCCACCGGTTTTCAGCTCAAGGCCCGCTGCGATGATGGCAGCGACCCGTCGGTGGAGTACTTCCGCCGTGGCTCGGCAGCCCGTCGGCTGTCGCCAGCGCTGATTCATTCAGACGTGCTGCAAGCACGCCATCTGCACGCCACCGGCATTCCGCCGGCGCTGTCGGACAGTTGCCGGGCGCTGTCCCACGCGCTGCTGGACGCCATGCGCGCAGCGGGGCGCAGTATTTCGTTCGACCCCAACCTGCGCCCCTCGCTGTGGCCTGATCAAAGCAGCATGGTGCGCGAAATCAATGCCCTGGCGACCAAGGCCGACTGGGTTCTACCGGGCCTGGAAGAGGGGCGGTTGCTGACTGGCCAGCAAACACCGGCGAACATCGCCGCGTTCTACCTTGACCAAGGGGTTGAGCTGGTCATCATCAAACTGGGCGAGGCCGGCGCCTACTTTCGCAGCGCCAAGGGCGAAGGGCAGGTAGCGGCGGTGCCGGTCAGCCATGTGGTGGATACCGTTGGTGCCGGCGATGCCTTTGCCGTCGGCGTGCTCAGTGCGCTGCTGGAGGGCCGTGCAGTGGCTGAGGCCGTGGCGCGTGGTAACTGGTGCGGCAGCCGTGCCGTGCAATCGCGGGGCGACATGGAAGGCCTGCCGCTGCGCCACGAGCTGGAGGCCCACAACCTGCGCAGAAGCGCTTGACCCAACCAACCCCGAATCACCTGTTGCAACAAAAACAACAAGCTCAGGAGAAACAAACCATGCAAAGCCCAAGCCTGGCACCTCGCCGTTGGTGGTACATCATCCCAATCGTGTTCTTCACTTATAGCCTGGCGTACCTGGACCGCGCCAATTACGGTTTCGCCGCCGCCTCTGGCATGGCCGACGACCTGCAAATCACTCCCGTGCTGTCTTCGCTGCTGGGTGCGCTGTTCTTTCTCGGTTACTTCTTCTTCCAGGTACCCGGTGCCATCTACGCCGAAAAGCGCAGTGTGAAGAAGCTGATCTTCGTCTGCCTGATCCTTTGGGGCGGCCTTGCCACGCTTACCGGCATGGTCAGCAACGTCTACATGCTGATCGGAATCCGCTTCCTGCTTGGGGTGGTGGAGGCGGCGGTCATGCCGGCAATGCTGGTGTACCTGTGCCATTGGTTCACCCGTGCCGAGCGCTCGCGTGCCAATACCTTTCTGATGCTCGGCAACCCGGTGACCATCTTGTGGATGTCGGTGGTGTCGGGGTACTTGATCAAACATTACGACTGGCGCTGGATGTTCATCATCGAAGGCCTGCCAGCTGTGATCTGGGCGTTCTTCTGGTGGCGCCTGGTGGATGACCGCCCGGCCCAGGTCAGCTGGCTGAGCGCACAGGAGAAGGCCGCCCTTGCGCAAGCACTGGCCGCCGAGCAGCAGGGCATCAAGCCAGTGAAAAACTACCGCGAGGCGTTCCGCTCGCCGCAGGTGATCATCCTGGCGCTGCAGTATTTCTGCTGGAGTATTGGCGTATATGGCTTCGTGCTGTGGCTGCCGTCGATTCTCAAGCAAGCGGCGAACGTCGATATCGTGCAGGCCGGCTGGCTGGCCTCGGTGCCGTACCTGGCAGCGGTGCTGGCGATGGTGGGCGTGTCCTGGGCGTCCGACCGCCTGCAAAAACGCAAGCGTTTCGTCTGGCCGCCACTGCTGATTGCCGCCGTGGCGTTCTATGGCTCGTACGCCTTGGGCACTGAGCACTTCTGGCTGTCGTATACGTTGCTGGTGGTCGCCGGCGCCTGCATGTACGCACCCTATGGCCCGTTCTTCGCGATCGTGCCCGAGATCCTGCCGGCCAACGTCGCAGGCGGTGCCATGGCGCTGATCAACAGCATGGGCGCGCTGGGCTCGTTCGGTGGCTCGTGGCTGGTGGGCTACCTCAATGGTGCAACAGGTGGGCCTGGCGCCTCTTACCTGTTCATGTGTGGTGCGCTGCTGAGCGCAGTGGCGCTTACCGCTGCACTCAATACTTCCCAAATGTCTGGCCGGGCAAAGCGCGATAGCGCGCAACTGGCCGTGAACCCTTAGGACACTTGCAATGAAGAAGCGAATTGTTCTGTATAAACGCCTGCCCGCTGACTTGATGGCACGCCTGCAAGCGCGCGTTGAGGTGACCTGGGTAGATACGGCCCAGCCCGATGGCCTGGCCCGCTTGCGCGATGCGTTGCCGGGCGCGCACGGGTTGCTCGGGGCCAGTGTGCGCCTGGATGCCAGCCTGCTTGACCTGGCGCCTCAGCTGGAAGTGGTGTCCAGCGTTTCGGTGGGCGTGGACAACTACGATGTTGCCGAACTCAGCCGCCGTGGTGTGAAGCTGACCAACACGCCCGACGTGCTGACCGAAACCACCGCCGACACCGGCTTTGCCCTGCTCCTGGCCACCGCCAGGCGGGTGGTGGAGCTGGCGAACTGGGTGCGTGATGGCCATTGGCAGGCCAACCTGGGGCCTGCACATTTTGGCAGTGATGTGCACGGCAAGACGCTGGGCATCGTCGGCATGGGCCGCATCGGCGAGGCCTTGGCCCGGCGCGCATCCGCCGGCTTTGGCATGCGTGTGCTGTACCACAGCCAGCGCCCCAAGCCCGAGGTGGAGGCACGCTATGGCGCAAGCAAATGCAGCCTGGATGCCTTGTTGCAGCAGGCGGATTTCGTTTGCCTGACGGTGCCGCTGAACGCCAGCACCGAAGGCCTGATCGGCACACGGGAACTGGCGTTGATGAAGCCCGAAGCAATCCTGGTGAACATCTCGCGTGGGCGTGTGGTGGATGAACAAGCGCTGATCGAAGCGCTGCGGAACCGGCGCATTCGCGGCGCGGGGCTTGATGTGTTCGTGCAGGAGCCGCTGGCGACAGACTCGCCGCTATTGCAGCTCGATAACGTCGTAGCGACCCCGCATATCGGCTCAGCGACCGAGGAAACCCGCCAGGCCATGGCGCGTTGCGCGGTGGACAACCTGCTCAGCGCGCTGGCCGGTGAGCGGCCGTTGAACCTGGTCAACGGCTAGCGCGAACCCTGGTACTTGCACAAGGCCGCTCACACAAGTGAAGGCCCCGCAAGTCAAGTCATCGGCAGTTACCCGCCTTGCGGTAGCCCGCTGCCTGCGCTTCACCTTCGGTGGCGAACGTAAC